>JALSRW010000111.1 GCA_026984595.1 Alphaproteobacteria bacterium | reverse complement strand
GCGAGGCGTTCGGGGGACAGGAAATCGTCGGAAAGCGGCAGACGGCCGAGGGAGAGGAAGATCTCCAGCCGGGTGCCGCCGCAGGAACGGCAGACGGGCTGCGGCACGGTCACGCGGCCTCCCGCCAGTGCAGCCCCTCGTCGAGCCGGCCGCTGTCCTGCAGCTCGCGCACATGCCGCAGGCGGATGTAGCGGCCGCTCAGGAATTCCTCGGCGGTGAGACCGTGCGCCCGATAGGCGGCATGGAGCTGCTCGATGCCCTTGCGCACCGTCCATTTGGGATCGAAGGCCGGCACCAGCCGTGGGAGTTTGTCGCAGTTGACGCGGTAGTTGCGGGCGTCGGGGCTGGCACCGGCGGCATAGGTGACGCGGGCGCCGGGGACGATCTCGGCCACCATGTCGGCGACCTCGCGCACCCGGTAGTTCTCGGAGGTGCGACCGACGTTGAACGCTTCCCCGCGCACCACCTCGGCCGGCGCCTCCAGGACCGCGACGAAGGCCCGCGAGATGTCCTCGATATGCACCAGCGGTCGCCAGGGCATGCCGTCGCTCTTGATCAGCACCTCGCCGGTGGTGAAGGCGTAGCCGACCAGGTTGTTGACCACCAGATCGCCGCGCAGCCGGGTGGAGACGCCATAGGCGGTGGCGCTGCGCAGGAACACCGGCGTGAAACGCGCATCGGCCAGCGGCGCCACGTCCCGCTCCACCCACACCTTGCTTTCGGCATAGGGGGTGACCGGGTTGAAGGATGCCGTCTCGTCGAGGAAATCGTCGCCGGCGGCCCCGTAGTTGCTGCAGGAGGAGGAGAAGACGAAACGCTCGACGCCGGCCTGCTTGGCCGACTCGGCGAGCCGCACCGAGGCCCGCCAGTTGATGTCGTAGGTGATCTCGCGATTGAGATCGCCCAGCGGGTCGTTGGAGATCCCGGCCAGATGGAGGACCGCGTCGAAGCCCTCGAGATCGGCCGGGGTCACGTCGCGCACATCCTTGCGGATCGCCGGCACGGTCAGTTCGCTGGGGCCGAAGCCGCAATCCTCGTAGAGGAAGCTGTCGAGGCCGACCACCTCGTGGCCGCGCGCGACCAGCATCGGAACCAGCACATGGCCGATATAGCCGTCGTGCCCGGTAACCAGCACCTTCATCGCATCAGTCCCAGATCTTCCAGGGAGCGTTGCCGTTCTCCCAGAGCTTTTCCAGTCGCACCTTGTCGCGCAGGGTGTCCATGCACTGCCAGAAGCCCTCGTGCTTGTAGGCCATGAGCTGGCCGTCGCGGGCGAGGTTCTCGAGAGGCTCTCTCTCGAACTGGGTATGATCCCCTTCGATATAATCGAAGATGCCCGGTTCCAGCACGAAGAATGCGCCGTTGATCCAGCCTTCGCGCATCTGCGGCTTTTCCTGGAAGCTGACCACCTGGCTGTCGTCGAGCTCGAGTCGGCCGAAGCGGGCCGGCGGCCGCACAGCGGTGACCGTGGCGAGCTTGCCGTGGCTCCGGTGGAAGCGCAGCAGGGCGTCGAGATCGACATTGGACACCCCGTCGCCCCAGGTGAGCATGAAGGTCTCGTTGCCGAGATAGGGCGCCAGACGCTTGATACGGCCGCCCGTATTGGTGCGCATGCCGGTGTCGATGAGCTCGACCACCCAATCCTGGGGCGAGCCGCCCTCGGTTTCCACGTCCCCGGTCTGGAGATTGACGACAAGATTACTGTTGAGGGAACAGTAGTCCACCATGTATTTCTTGATGTACTCCCCCTTGTATCCCAGGGCGATGACGAAATGCTTGTAGCCGTAGCAGGAATAATGCATCATGATATGCCAGAGAATGGGTCGCCCACCGATCTCGACCATGGGTTTGGGCTTGACCACGGTTTCCTCGGAGAGCCGGGAGCCCATGCCTCCGGCAAGGATGCCGACCTTCATCGATGCATGTCCCTTCCTGAAATGGCTGCAATGGCGGCCGAATACTGCGCGCATATCGCGCCCGTTCACAGCATAGATCAAAACCGCCGGTTGCCCAGAGGGCTTTTTGGCCGCCAGCACATCCGGGTACGGAATTCAGGAGCCGCCATCGCCCTTGCGACGGGCGATGATGACCCCGGCGATATCGTCGGCGAGCCTGCCCAGGGCGCTGCTCATGGCCGCCACATAGGCCTCGTAGCCCTCGCCGCCGACCGGGAGCCGCAGACGCTGCCGGCGGCTGTCGACAATCCGGTTGCCGCCGTCGAACAGATGCCAGCGGGCGTCCAGCTCGACGGTACCGTCGGCCACCGGATCGAGGCGGAAGATGTCGATATCGACCAGATAGTCGAGCTCGTAGGGAGCCACCTGGGAGGGGGTATAGACGGCCATGGTGCCCAGGCGGGAGCCGATGTCTTCCGCCAATACCCGGGCCACCGCCGCCGGTAGCTGCTCGAGCCAGATGTGCGAGTCGGAGACCTTGTACCGGTTGGGGCTGACCCGCAGCACGATCTGGCTGCGGTCGAGATAGGGCGGCAGGGAGACCTCGCGGACCTGGACGCGGAGCCGAGCGGTGCCTTCGGAGTCGCTCCCGGTGCCCGGCAGGGAGGCGAGATTGTAATAGTCGATCGGCCGCTGGGGCGGCACGCAGGCGCCCAGGAGAAGCAGCAGGGCCGAGGACAGGATGGGCAGCATCGAACGCATGGCGTGACCTCCGCGTCCTATTGTCCGCGCCCCCGGATCAGGGCCTGCGGGTTGCGCTCGAGATATTCGGCGAGCAGGCGGACGGCGCGTGCCGCCCGGGCCGTCTCCTGGGCCATCTGGAGGACCGCCCGATAGGCGGGGCTGTCGGGATCGAGGGTGGCGCGGGCCTGCCGGAACATGGCGCGGGCCTCGGCGACCGCGGCATCCGCCTTGTCGGCGGCGCGCCGCAGCGCCGCCGCCGTCGGGCCCACTTCGGCTCCCACGGTGTCGGCGATGCTGGCCAGCCTTTCGGCGGCGGACTGCATTGCCGCCAGCGTCGCCGTCACCCGCGGATCCTTCAGCAGCCCGTCGACATCGGCGATGGTCCGGCGCAGCTCCTGCAGGAGCTCCTCGAGCGGCAGATTGGAGACCTTGGTGAGCAGCGAGGACAGAGAGCTGGTGATGGTTTCGAGCTGGGCCGGGACGCTGGGGATCACCGGCAGGCCGTCTTCGATCCGGAACTCGGCCGGCGGCGCGTCGGGATAGAAATCGAGATCGACCACCAGTTCCCCGGTCAGCAGACTGCCCGTCTTGAGCTGGGCGCGAAGCCCCCGCTCGATCAGCTTGCGGGTGAACTCGGAACGCGATCGTGCGTTCTTCTCCCCGGCCTCGAAGGCGGCGAACACTTCGGGCAGGATGGCGAGCGTGACCGGGATGCGGATCTCCCCGGTTTCGTAGTTCACCGCCAGCTCCAGATCGCGGACTCTGCCGACCTCGATGCCGCGGAACTCCACCGGCGCGCCGCGCTTCAGACCGCGCATGGAACTCTCGAAATAGACCCGGTATTCGGGGGCGTCGGCGAGATCCGAATCGCGCATCTCGCGATAATCGGCGAACAGTTTGAAGCGACTGTTCGCCGGCGCCGGTCCGCCTCTGCCTTCGCCGAAGGCGATGCCGCCGGTGAGCATCGCCTGCACCGACTGCATGCGGAAATAGAAGCCCCCCGGGCCGGTGCCCAGCTCGATGCCGCTGGTGCTCCAGAACCGGCTGTCCTCGCGCACCAGCCGGTCATAGGGTGCCCGCACGAAGGTGATGATCTCCACCTCGCGCCCGTCCCCGGCGAGCTTGTACCCGAGCACCTCGCCCACCTCGATGTCCCGGTAGTAGACCGGCGAACCGCGGCTGACCCCGTGCAGCGATTCCGCTTCCAGGAGGAACTGGCGGCCGGGCTCGTCGGAACGTACCAGCGGTGGCTCTTCGAGGCCGTCGAAAGTGGAGGCGGGCGGTCCCTTGCCCGGATCGACCTCGATGTAGGCGCCCGAGACCAGGGTCGAGAGACCGCTCACGCCGCCGGCTCCGATGCGCGGACGCACCACCCAGAACCTGCTGTCCTCGGCCAGAAGCCGTTCCGCGCCTTTGGTGAGTTCGGCCCGGACCAGCACATGGGAAAGGTCGGCGGCGATCTGGATGCCGGTCACCTTGCCCACCTCGACCGCCTTGTAGCGGACCG
>JALSRW010000110.1 GCA_026984595.1 Alphaproteobacteria bacterium | reverse complement strand
CCGGTGCCGCAGCCGCCATCCATGCGGCCCTCATGGAACTCGCCGACCGGGGCACGGCGGTGCTGGTCATTTCCCAGGATCTGGACGAGCTCCTGACCCTCACCGACCGGCTGGCGGTGATGCATGGCGGGCGTTTGTCGCAAAGCTTCGAGACCGCAGGGGTGGAGATCGGCCGGATCGGCATGCTGATGGCGGGCGTCGAGGAAACGGGCACGGCGGAGGCGCGAAGAGATGGCGCTTAGGATCGAAGCCCGGCCCGAGCCCTCCCGGGCGATGCGGATCGCCACCCCGTTCCTGGCGGTGATCCTCACGGTGGCCAGTGGCGCCCTGCTGTTCGCCCTGCTCGGCCGCGATCCGCTGTTGAGCCTGCACGCCTTTTTCGTCACGCCGGTCTCCACCCTCTACGGGCTCGGCGAACTGGGCCTCAAGGCGACTCCGCTGATCCTCATCGGCGTCGGTCTGGCGGCCGGTTTCCGCGCCAATGTCTGGAACATCGGCGCCGAAGGCCAACTCGTCCTCGGTGCCATCTGCGGCGGCGGCGTGGCGCTCTGGTTCTGGGAAGTGGACGCGCCCTGGGTGTTTCCGCTGATGGTCGTCGCCGCGGTCGCCGGCGGCGTGCTGTGGGCGGCGATCCCGGCCTTTCTCAAGACCCGCCTCGATGTCAACGAGATCCTGGTCAGCCTGATGCTGACCTATGTCGCAACGCTGCTGCTCTCGGCGCTGGTCTACGGCCCCTGGAAGGATCCCGAGGGCTTCAACTTTCCCCAGTCGCGGATGTTCGGCGAGGCCGCCCTGATGCCGCCCATTCTCGAAGGCACGCGGCTGCATGCCGGGATCCTGGTGGCTCTCGCGGTGGCGCTCGCCGCCTGGCTGTGGCAGGCCCGCACCCTTTCCGGCTTCGCCCTCAAGGTGGTGGGCCTGGCGCCGGCGGCGGCCCGCTTCGCCGGCTTCCAGCAGCGCCACACGGTGTGGGTGACGCTGCTCCTGAGCGGCGGTCTCGCCGGTCTCGCGGGCCTCTTCGAAGTGGCCGGGCCGATCGGCCAGCTCGTCCCGCAGGTGTCGCCCGGCTACGGCTTCACCGGCATCATCGTCGCCTTTCTCGGCCGCCTTCACCCGGTGGGCGTGATCCTGGCCGCGCTGTTGGTGGCGCTCTCCTATATCGGCGGGGAGGCGGCACAGATCGAGGCCGGCCTGCCCCAGGCGGTGACCGGGGTGTTCCAGGGCATGCTGCTCTTTTTCCTGCTGGCCACCGATTTCCTGATCCGCTACCGGCTGCGTTGGGCGGCGCGGCGTCACGCGGCGGGAGGCGGCTGAGCATGGATCCGATCACCGCCACCACGGTCAGCGTCATCAGTGCCGCCACGCCGCTGCTGCTCGCGGCCAGCGGCGAGCTGGTCACCGAAAAGGCGGGGGTTCTCAATCTCGGGGTCGAGGGCATGATGCTGGTGGGTGCGGTGAGCGGCTTCGCCGTCACCCTGACCACCGGCAGCGCCACCCTCGGGATACTCTCGGCCGCCCTCGCCGGTGCCCTGCTGTCGCTGCTGTTCGGCCTCCTGACCCTGACCCTGATGGCCAATCAGGTGGCCACCGGTCTCGCCCTGACGATCTTCGGGGTGGGCGTGTCCTCGCTGATGGGCGCCGGCTTCGTCGGTACCCCGGTAGCCCGGCTGCCGCGGCTCGACATTCCCGGCCTCAGTGGAATCCCGATCCTCGGCCCGCTGCTGTTCGGCCATGATGCGCTCGTCTATCTCTCGGTCGCGGCGGTGGTGTTGATCGTCTGGTTCCTCTCCCGCACCCGGGCCGGCATGGTGCTCCGGGCCTGCGGCGAGAACGACGAGGCCGCGCATGCGCTGGGCTATCCGGTGATCGCCGTGCGCTACGCGGCGGTGCTCTTCGGCGGGGTGATGAGCGGTCTCGCCGGCGCCTTCCTGTCCCTTTCCTACACGCCGATGTGGGTCGAGAACATGACCGCCGGTCGTGGCTGGATCGCGCTGGCGCTGGTGGTGTTCGCCTCCTGGCGGCCCTGGCGCCTGCTGATCGGCGCCTATCTGTTCGGCGGGGTCACCATCCTCCAGCTCCACGCCCAGGGCCTCGGCCTGTTCGCGGTTCCCTCACAGGTCTTGTCGATGCTGCCCTATCTGGCCACCATTCTGGTGCTGGCGCTGATCGCCGCCGGATCGGGGCGCCGTCGGCTGGACGCGCCGGCCTGTCTCGGCAAACCCTTCCACCCGCCGGCTTGAAAGACCGTCTCGACACGCAGAGCCGCAATCACAACCAAGGAGGACACCGATGAGACTGACAACCACGCGCCGCACGCTGCTCGCCGGAGCAGCCGCGACCACCGCTCTGGCCCTGCCCGGGCACCGGCTGCTGGCGGCGGAAAAGGTCCGGGCCGGCTGGGTCTATGTCGGTCCGATCGGCGATCACGGCTGGACCTATCGGCACGATGTCGGGCGTCGCGACGTGGAGAAGGCGCTGGGCGACAAGGTGGAAACCAGCTTCGTCGAGAACGTCGCCGAAGGGCCCGATGCCGAGCGGGTGATCCGCCAGCTCGCGGCCAGCGGCAACGATATCGTCTTCGCCACCTCCTTCGGCTTCATGAATTCGGTGATCCGCGTCGCCAAGCAGTTCCCCAAGGTCAGGTTCGAGCATGCCACCGGCTACAAGACCGCACCCAATGTGGCGGTCTACAATGCCCGCTTCTACGAGGGCCGGGCGGTGATCGGCACCATCGCCGGCATGCTCTCCAAATCGGGCATCGTCGGCTACATCGCCTCCTTCCCGATCCCCGAGGTGGTGATGGGCATCAACGCCTTCACCCTGGCCATGCGCAAGAAGCGTCCGGACGCCCAGATCAAGGTGGTGTGGGTCAATAGCTGGTACGATCCGGGCAAGGAAGCGGATGCCGCCAAGGCGCTGATCGATCAGGGAGCGGACATCATCTCCCAGCACACCGACAGCCCGGCGGCGCTGCAGGTCGCCGAAGAACGCGGCGTTTCCGGCTTCGGCCAGTCCTCGGACATGCGCAAGTTCGCCCCCAACGCCCAGCTCACGGCCATCGTCGACGACTGGGGACCCTACTACATCGAGCGGGTGCAGGCGGTGCTCGACGGCACCTGGAAGAGTCGCGTCGTCTGGTACGGCCTCAAGGAGGGCATGGTCCGGATCGCCCCCTACGGCCCGCGGGTGCCGGAGGAGGTGCGGGCCGAGGCCGAGGCCGTCAAGCAGGGGATCATCGACGGCACTCTCCATCCCTTCGCCGGCCCCATCAAGGACCAGGCGGGCAAGCTGCGTGTCCCGGAAGGGGAGCATCTGTCCGACGAGGAACTGCTCAAGATGGACTGGTACGTCGAAGGCGTCCAGGCCTGACCACCAGGAGGGGCGGGCGGATGATCGCCCGCCCTCCGTCGGACCGCCGGCGGACTCATCCGCTCCGGAACGTTCCCGGTTCCGCCGGCGGCGGGAGTCCCTCGGGATTGCGGGGATCCGGGATCGGGGCTCCGACCGTCGTGCGCAGCGGCAGGACACCGGCCCAGATCGGTAGGGCGTAATCGGCCTGTTCGTCGACCGGTGGACCGGTTCGGATCTTGGCCGAGGCCTCGCGGATGGGCAGCGAGAGGACGGCGGTGGCCTTCAGCTCCTGTTGCGTCACCGGTCGCAGGCTCTTCCATCGGCCCGGAAGCAGCCGCTCGAAGAAGGTTTCGAGATGCTGTTCTTTCCGGCGCGGATCCTCGATCCACTCGGGCCGTCCGAACAACATCACCGAGCGGTAGTTGGCGGAGTGATGGAAGCCCGAACGGGCGAGAACCAGCCCGTCGAGCAGGGTGACGGCGAGACAGACCTCGGTTCCGATCTGGGCGCGCAGCGCGTGGCTGGCGGAGGAGCCGTGCCAGTAGACGCGGTCGCCTTCCCGCCATTGCAGGCTGGGCAGGAGCGCCGGCACCCCATCGCGCAGATAGGCGATATGGCAGAGCGGCTGCGCGTCGAGGACGGCGTCGATGGTCGCGCGATCGAACCGGCCGCGGCCATGCAGGCGGCGCAGGCGGGTGCGGTCGGTGGGCGGCAGTTCGGTCATTTCCGGGCTCCCTTGCGGCGGGAGCAGGGAAGCACGAGACTGGTCCGAAGGAATGGTCCAGTTCGGAGCTGTTTGCG
>JALSRW010000109.1 GCA_026984595.1 Alphaproteobacteria bacterium | reverse complement strand
CGGCTGACGGCGGAATTGCGGGCACTCGGAGCGGGGAGGCGGGTGCCGATCCTGATCGACCAGGAGGGTGGTCGGGTACAGCGTCTGCGCCCGCCGCACTGGCCGGCGTTGCCGCCGGCGGCGCGCATCGGAGCATTGGCGGGGCGCGATCCCACCCTCGCCGAACGGGCGGCGATGCTGCTGGCCCGGGCGCTTGCCGGCGAGCTGGTGCCGCTGGGCATCGATATCGACTGCGCGCCGGTGCTCGATCTGGCCTTTCCGGAGACTACCGCGGCCATCGGCGATCGCAGCTTCGGCGGCGATCCCGTGCTGGTCGGCGAACTCGGCGCCCGTTTCTGCGCGGCCCTGCAGGCGGCCGGGGTGGCGCCGGTCATCAAACATCTGCCCGGACATGGGCGGGCACGCGTCGACAGCCACCATGCGCTGCCCTATATCGAGGCGCCGCTGGCGGAACTCGAGCGAAGCGACTTCCTGCCGTTCCGCCGCTGCCGCTCCGCACCCTTGGCGATGACCGCGCATGTGGTGTTCACGGCCATCGATGCCGAGCGTCCGGCGACCCTGTCGGAGACCGTGATCGCGGGCATCATCCGGGAGCGGATCGGTTTTGCGGGGATTCTGCTGAGTGACGATCTGGCCATGAACGCCCTTTCCGGACACCCGCTCAGCCGGGCACGGCGCGCCCTCGCGGCGGGCTGCGACATTGCCCTCTACTGCACCGGCGATCTCGCCGCCAACGCCCGCCTTCTGGAAGCGCTGCCGGCCGCCGGTGACGATCTGCTGGGCCGTATGGACGCCATTCTCGCTGCTCTGCCGCGGGCTGCCGATGCCGCAGCCACGGCGACCGCCGGGCGCGAGCTCGAAGCCTTGCTGGAAGGCGCCGATGCCTGATCCGATGGAGCTGGGACGGACCCTTTCGGTCTGGTTCCTGCCGGTGATCATCGCCATCACCTTCCACGAGGCGGCCCATGGCTGGATGGCGGAGAAACTGGGTGACGACACCGCACGCCGGATGGGGCGGGTGACCTTCAACCCGATCGCCCATATCGATCCCTTCGGCACCCTGATCCTGCCCGGTATGCTGCTGCTGTTCGGAGCGCCCTTCATCTTCGGCTGGGCCAAGCCGGTGCCGGTGGCCTTCCATCGCCTCCGCCATCCCAAGCGGGACATGATCTGGGTGGCGCTCGCCGGGCCCGGCATCAACATGCTGCTGGCAGTGGCCGCCGCTGTCGCCATGCACGGGGCGGGCTGGCTGCCCCTGTCGATCGTCGAATGGGTGGTCGAGAACCTGCGAAACGCGGTGCTGGTCAACATCGTGTTGGCGGCCTTCAACATGCTGCCCATCCCGCCGCTCGACGGGGGACGGGTGCTGACCGGTATCCTGCCGCTGCCGCTCGCCCGATCCTTCGCCCGGATCGAGCGCTACGGGCTGCTGCTGCTGATCCTGGTGATCTTCCTCATCCCGATGATCGCCCGCGAGTTGGGCTATTCCTTCAATCCGCTCGCCTGGGTGCTGCTGCCGATGATCGGTACCCTCTACGACATCGTGCTGGTGGTGACCGGATGGAACGTCGGCTGAACGGCGGCGCGGGCGAGGGGGGCTTCGTCGTCGAGCTCGAGGGCTTCAGCGGTCCGCTGGAGCTGCTGCTGGATCTGGCCCGCGCCCAGAAGGTCGATCTGGCCGCCATCTCCATTCTGGCCCTGGCCGATCAGTATCTGGCCTATCTGCGGCGGATGCGGGAGACGGAGCTGCGGCTGGCGGCCGAGTATCTGGTGATCGCCGCCTGGCTCCTCTACCTCAAGAGCCAGCTCCTGCTGCCGCCCGAGGAGCGGGACGAGCCGGATGCCGACGTCATCGCCCGCGAGCTCGCCGAGCGGCTGCGGGTGCTCGACGCCATCCGGCGGGCGGCGGAGCGGCTGGCGCGGCGGCCGCGTCTCGGCATCGACCGCTTCCCCAGGGGCATGCCGGAGACCCCGCCGGTACGTCGGGAAGGGGAAGTGGCGGCGACCCTGGCCCAGCTCCTGCAGGCCTATGCCCGCTTGGCCACCCGCCGCGGCGGCGAGGTGGTGCGCGTTCCCCGGCCCCGGCTGATGACCGTGGAGGCCGCCCTCGAACGGCTTTCGCGCCTCCTCGTCGGCCGCGACTGGCATGCGCTTTCCGCCTTCCTGCCGCCGGACTATATGGAGTTGCTGCCCCGCCGCTCGGCGTTGGCCGCGAGCTTCGTCGCCAGCCTCGAACTGGCCCGGCGGGGAGAGGTGGAATTGCGTCAGGAAGAACCTTTCGCCCCGCTGCTGATCCGCCGCCGATGAGTGCACCCGATCCGCTCTCCATCCTCGAGGCACTGCTGTTCGCCGCCGCCGAACCCCTTTCCGAGGGCGCCATCCAGGAAGTGCTCGGGGAGCGCGGCGAGGCCCGTCTGCTGCTGCGCGAGCTGCAGCGCCAATACGCCGATCGCGGGGTACGCCTCGAATGCAGCGGCCGGCGCTGGGCCTTCCGCACCGCCCCCGAGCTGGCCCCCTTCCTGCAGCGCGCCGACCGGCGCCCGCGCCGGCTTTCGGCTGCCGCCCTCGAGACCCTGGCGATCATCGCCTACCGCCAGCCGGTCACCCGCGGCGAGATCGAGGCGGTGCGCGGGGTGGCGGTCAGTCGCGGCACCCTCGATCTCCTGGTGGAAACCGGCATGGTGGCGCCGCGCGGGCGCAAGGAAGTGCCGGGGCGACCGGTGATGTGGGTCACCACGCCGCGCTTTCTCGACCATTTCGGACTGTCTTCCCTGGAGGATCTGCCCCGGCTCGAAGAGCTGCAAGGGGCTTCCCTTTTCAAGCAGACCAGCGATCGCTAGAAAGGCGCGGACTTCGCCAGCATGCTGCAGGAAACAGAACGGACGGGCGTGATTTCCGGCCCCAGGCAAGAGACAGGCGCGGAGCCCGCCGGGCTCGCGATCGAGGAGCTCAGCCACAGCTTCGCGGCACGGCGGGTGGTCGATCGTGTCTCGCTCGCCATCCGGCGCGGCGAGGTGCATTGCCTGGTGGGGCCGTCGGGCTGCGGCAAGACCACCACCCTGCGTCTGGTGGCCGGGCTGGAGCCGGTGCAGGAGGGGCGCATCCTGATCCGCGGCCGGCTGGTGGCGGAGCCCGGCTTCTCGGTACCCCCGGAACGCCGGCGGGTGGGGCTGATGTTCCAGGATTTCGCCCTCTTTCCCCATCTGACGGTGGCCGACAATGTCGCCTTCGGGCTGCGCCATCTGGATCGTGCGGCACGCGACCGGCGGGTAGGTGAGCTCTTGGAACGGGTCAACATGACCGCCTATGCGGCGGTCTATCCGCATACTCTTTCCGGCGGCGAACAGCAGCGGGTGGCGCTGGCCCGGGCGCTGGCGCCGGAACCCGATCTCATGCTCCTCGACGAGGCCTTCTCGGCGCTCGATACCGCGTTGCGCACGCAGATCCGCGAGGAGGCCCTGGGCATTCTCCGCGAGGCCGGCACCGCCACCCTGCTGGTCACCCATGATGCCGAGGAGGCGATCCGCGCCGGCGACGTGATCCATGCCATGCAGCAGGGGCGCATCGTCCAGAGCGGCGCTCCGGCCGAGCTCTACGCCCGCCCGGCCAACAGCTTCGTCGCCGGCTTCTTCGGGCCGGTGAACCGCTTCCGCGGCCGCGTCCGAAGCGGTCTGGTGGCCACCCCGCTGGGCGAGATCCGGGTCGCCCGCCTAGCCGAAGGCGAGGCGGTGGAGGTCATCGTCCGCCCCGAGGGCATCCGTCTCGCGCGCTGCGACGGCAGTCGCGGTTCGCGCGCCCGGCTGGTGGCCCGCCGCGATCTGGGGCCGGTGCACGTGATCCGGCTGCAGCTCGCCGATGGCAGCCAGGTCAAGGTGCGCGAGACCGGAGCCATCGATGTCGCGGTGGGCGAGGAGGTGACGGTGGCGCTGGATTCGCGGCACCTGTTCGTGTTCCCGGCGGACTGACCGCGCATCGTTGCGTCGGTCCGGGAATTCTGCCATTGTCCGCGTCAACCGCATGGCCGGAAACGGCCGCTCTCGAGAGATGTGCGAGGAGTTCCCATGAGCATCGGAATCTGGCAGGTCGTGTTGATCCTGCTCATCGTCCTCATCCTGTTCGGGGCCGGCAAACTGCCCAAGGTGATGGGGGACGTCGCCAAAGGCGTG
>JALSRW010000108.1 GCA_026984595.1 Alphaproteobacteria bacterium | reverse complement strand
GGGGCTTCGAAGCCCTGCTCGCCCATCGCCGGGCCTTTCTGGTGGACTATCAGGACGAGGCCTATGCCGCCTCCTTCGAGGCGCTGGTGCGCAGGGTAGCGGCACGCGAACGGGCGCTGTTCGGCGAGAGTCGCACCGCGCTCGCCGAGGCGGTGGCCGAGGGGCTGTTCCGGATGATGGCCGTCAAGGACGAATACGAGGTGGCCCGGCTCCACAGCGACGGCGCCTTCGAGCGCGAACTGCGCGAGACCTTCGAAGGCCGGTATCGCCTGCGCTTCCATCTGGCACCGCCCTTCCTGGCCTGGCTCGAGGACGGAAACGGCCGACCCCGCAAGTTCGCCTTCGGTCCCTGGATTTTGCCGTTGCTGCGCGTGCTGGCGCGGATGAAGCGGCTGCGTGGTACCCGCCTGGATCCTTTCGGCTGGACCGCCGAGCGCCGTCTCGAGCGGCGCCTGCGCGAGGAATACCGGGCGATGATCGAGCAGCTTCTGGAAGGCCTCGATCATCACAATCACGAGACCGCGGTGAAGCTCGCCGCCCTTCCCGGCGTGATCCGGGGGTTCGGCCATGTGCGTCGGGCCAGCATCGCCCGCTACCAACGGGAAAGACGGATCCTGCTCGAGGAGTTCGCAGGCACGTCACCCGGCTCCTGGCCGGTGGCCGCGGAATAGGCTCGCTCTTGCCATCCTCTCCCTGGCGCGGTTGAGTGGCGCCGCACGACAACAAAAGCAGGGAGAGATGCCGATGTGCGTTCCGGGTTGCATGGAACTGGTCCACGAGCGCCTCAGCCGGCGCGGCTTTTTCATCCGCGGCACCACCGCCGCCGGGGCGGCGGCCCTCTATGCGGCCATGCCGCGCGCACCTTCCTACGCCGCCGAGCCGAAGAGTTTCACCAAGGTCGTGGATCTGACCCATGCGCTGTGGCGCGAGTTCCCGACCTTCTTCGGCAAGCCGCAGGTCGAGGTCGAGGTGCTGTTCAGCTACGCCAAGAACAAGTTCAACATGAAGAAATGGTCGGTGGTGGAACACACCGGTACCCATATGGACGCCCCCATCCATTTCTCCGCCGATGGGCAGGACGCAGCGGAAGTCCCGATCGAGAACCTGGTGGTACCTTTGGTGGTGATCGACATCGCCGGGCGGGCCGAGGAGAATCCCGACGCCCAGGTGACGCCGGATGATATCCGCGCCTTCGAGGCCGCGCACGGCCCGCTGCCCGACGGCTGCTGCGTGGCCATGTACAGCGGCTGGGAAAAGCATCTGCGTACCGACAAGTTCCGTAACGCCGATGACGAGGGCGTCATGCACTTCCCCGGCTTCCACGTCGAGGCGGTGCAGATGCTGATGAGCGAAGGGCGGAATGTCGTGGGTATCGCGGTGGACACGCTTTCTCTCGATTACGGTCGCTCCAAGGACTTCGCCACCCATTACGCCTGGCTGCCGACCAACCGCTGGGGTCTCGAGAATGTCGCCAATCTCGGCGAGCTGCCGCCGGTGGGCGCGACCCTGGTGGCCGGCACGCCCAAGTTCCAGGGTGCCACCGGCGGGCCTTCGCGGCTGATCGCCCTCGTCTGAGGACTCCGTCGTTCGGCCGTGGCCGGGCCGCGCTCGAGCCCGTGGCCCGGCTGCGTGCCGACGGCAGGGGGCTTGCGCTTCGCGACGGGCATTGGCTAGGCTGCGGCCGATCGACGCGGCGGCCGGGGATGGTGTGCGGTGAAACGGCCCCTTTCGATGCTGTTCGTGGCGGTGCTCGGTGCGTGGCCGGTACCGGCCGATGCCGCGGCGGAGGGGCGGGCACTGGCCCAGAAGCTGTGCGCCCGTTGCCATGCAATCGATCCCGACGCCCCCTGGAACAGCATCGGCAGCACCCCCTCCTTCATGCTGATGGCGAAAAAGCTCGAACGCTACGAGCAGCGCATCTTGACCGTGACCAGTCGCCGCCCCCATATCGCGCAGCGCTTTTCCGTTTCCGAGGATGATCTGGAACGAATCCTCGCCTATATCCGCACGCTGAAGCGCGACTGACGCGGCGCGGACTCTCTTCGCCCGAAGCGACACCCTTTCCGAAGGCTTTCCGCGCGATCCGGCGCTGGTGCCGGAACCCAGCAAGGAACCCTGTTCGTGCCGTTCTTCGATAATCCCCGACGTCTCGACGAGACGTCACGACAGCGTCTCGTGGCCGTGGCCCGCGAACTGCGGTTGCTGGCGGCGAGCGTTCCGGTCCTCGACATCGTCTGTCACGATCTCGCACGTATCGTCGAACGGCTGGCACGTCTGGAGGATGTCTCCGCCCTCGACGAGATGCAGGTGGTGCTGCATCTCGGGCGGCTCGACGACAAGCCGTTGCCCGAAACCCTGCAGAACCTGCTCGACGGCGACCAACCTTAGGAAACAGGCGGCAACGCCGCGTCCCGCTCAGGGCCGCTGCACACCGTTGACCTGGGTCAGCACCGCGTAGAGCGAGCTGGTCGCGGTGATGAACAGCCGGTTGCGCCGCGGACCCCCGAAACAGAGGTTGGACACCAGTTCCGGCACCTTGATCTTGCCCAGCAGCCGGCCTTCCGGCGTGAGGCAGTGCACCCCGTCGTCGGCGCTGGTCCAGATGCGCCCTTCGGTGTCCAGACGAAGCCCGTCGTAGCGGCCGGCGTCACATTCGGCGAGCACCCGGCCACCCGTGAGGCGGTTGGCCTCGTCGACCTCGAAGACGCGGATGTGGCGCGGCCCGCCGGGTACCGCCGAGTAGCCGGAATCGACGATGTAGAGGCGTTTCTCGTCGGGCGAGAAGGCGAGTCCGTTCGGTCGCACGAAATCCTTCGCCACCACCGCGATCTCGCCGCGCGCGGGATCGACCCGGAACACCCAGGCGCCGCCGTATTCGGCCTCGCCGCGATGGCCCTGGACGTCCGAATCGATGCCGTATTGGGGATCGGTGAACCAGATCGTGCCGTCCGACTTGACCACCACATCGTTGGGCGAGTTGAGGCGCCTGCCGTCGATGCCGTCGGCGATCACCGTGATCCGCCCGTCGAGCTCGGTGCGGGTCACCCGACGGGTGCCGTGCTCGCAGGCAATGAGCCGGCCCTCGCGGTCGCGGGTGAGACCGTTGGCGTGACCGGCGGGCTGGCGATAGACGTCGACCTGACCGCCGAGGCCCGAGAGTTCCGGCAGGAAACGCAGGATGCGGTCGTTGGGGATGTCGCTGAACAGCAGCATGTTGGCATCGGCGAACCAGACCGGCCCTTCCGTCCAGGCGGCGCCGCTCCACAGTTTCACGAGCCGCATGTTGCGGCTCACCAGCCGGGTGAAGGTGGGATCGTGGATCTCGTACTCGAAAAGCTGCTCGGCCATGGCCTCCCCTCTCGCCTTGACGGTACGGGCGCCGCTACCTAGCGTCGCCGGCGCTGACGCACACTATCAGACAGGAACGCCCGATGTCGGACAAGCCGCGAAAGAAGCCCGAGGATCTGCGCTCGCATCGCTGGTTCGGAGTGCCCACCTTGCGGGCTTTCGGGCATCGCTCGCGCATCAAGCAGATGGGCTACGGGCCGGAGGACTATGCCGGCAAGCCGGTGATCGGCATCGTCAACACCTGGTCCGACATCAACCAGTGCCACGCCCATTTCAAGGAACGCGTCCACGACGTCCGGCGGGGCATCCTCCAGGCCGGGGGCTTTCCGCTGGAGCTGCCGGCGATCTCCCTCTCCGAGCCCTTCGTCAAGCCCTCGACCATGCTCTATCGCAACTTCCTGGCGATGGAGACCGAGGAACTGCTGCGCAGCCATCCGATCGACGGGGCGGTGCTGATGGGCGGCTGCGACAAGACCACCCCCGGTCTGCTCCTGGGAGCCATCTCCATGGACATTCCGGCCATCTTCGTACCCGCGGGGCCGATGCTCCGGGGCAACTGGCACGGCCGCATCCTGGGCTCGGGCTCGGATGTCTGGAAGTACTGGGACGAGCTTCGCTCCGGCCGCATCGGCGAGGAGGAGTGGGAGGAGATCGAGAACGGCATCGCCCGCAGCTACGGCCATTGCATGACCATGGGCACCGCCTCGACCATGACCGCCATTGCCGAGGCCATGGGGTTCTGCCTGCCCGGCGCCTCCTCGATTCCCGCCCCCGATTCCAACCATCCGCGGATGTGCGCCGCCGCCGGGCGGCGCATCGTCGAG
>JALSRW010000107.1 GCA_026984595.1 Alphaproteobacteria bacterium | reverse complement strand
CCGATCCCGGGCTGCTCGGCCGGCCCTTCCATGTGATGCGGCATGTCGCCGGTGAAGCCCGGGGAACCCGCATCGTGCGCGATCCGCTGGTGCGCGAGCGCAGCGATCTGCTGCTGGCCGAACTCGTCCGGCAGCTCGCGCGGATTCATGCCATCCGTCCGCCACGCCCGGAGCTCGATTTCCTGCCGGTTCCCGAAGAGGCGGCACCATGGCGGATCCGCGAATATCGCACCTATCTCGATTCGATCGATGCCGCCGAGCCGGTACTCGAATACGCGCTGCGGCGTCTCGAGCGGATCCCTCCGGAAAGCTCGGAAATCGTGCTGACCCACACCGATTTCCGCACCGGGAACTTCCTGGTCGAGCAGGGGCGGCTGGCCGCCATTCTGGATTGGGAGTTCGCGAGCTGGTCGGATCCGCTCGAGGATCTGGGCTGGTTCTGCGCCCGCTGCTGGCGCTTCGGTGCGATCGAGCGCGAGGCCGGCGGCATCGGCGGCAGGGAGGCCTTCCTGCGGGCCTACGAGGAAGCCAGCGGCCGCCATGTCGATCCCGCCCGTCTGCTCTATTGGGAGACCATGGCCACGCTGCGCTGGGCGGTGATCGCCCTGCTCCAGGCGGAACGCCACCGCTCGGGCGCCGAGCCCTCGCTGGAACTGGCCCTCACCGCCCATCTCCTGCCCGGTCTCGAGCAGGACCTTCTGGAATATCTGGCGGCGCTGGAGGGAACATGACCGAGCGCCGGGAGATCGCCTCCCTGCTCCTGGCCGCACGCGGAGAGCTGCGGCAGCGGCTGATGCCCGGACTCGCCGGCGAGGATCGCTATCTGGCGGCGATGATCGCCAACTGCATGGCGATCGCCGCCCGGGTACTGGAGCGTGGCGAGGAGACGGCGGAGGCCGAGCGCCGGGCGCTGGCCGCCCTCTACGACTCCGACGCCGGGGAGCCGTCGCTGGAGGCACTGCGCCGGCGTCTCGCACGCGACATCCGCGCCGGCGCCTTCGACGGGCCGCGCGAGGCCGAACTGCGGGCCGCGCTGGAGGCGCGCGTGCGGGCGAGGCTTGCGATCGGCGACCCTTCGCGCCTCTGAAGGGGGTGCCGCCGATCGACCGGCCGTGGCCGTCTGCCGTCCCGGGCGGCCGCCCGACCCACGGGGGGCGATGCGCGTAGAGGCGGATTTGGATCGTCTTTGCATCCGGCGGCGGAGAGCCGGGTCGCCCGTGCCTTTCCCCATCTCGGCGAAGAGCCGGTGTTTCGGGGTCGTCGGGGCTCGGGAAGGATCTTCTCCACCTCCTGCACTATGCGCTGTGCCTTCTGCCGCAACGGCGATATCGGCACCGACCGCGACGATGGCCGCCCGGTCGATGCGCGCGACATCGCGACGATGGCCTGGCTGCTGCGGCGGCAGGGCTGCCACGACATGCATCTCCTCGGCGGCGAACCGGCCATCCATCGGCATCGCATCCGCGGCGTGATCGCCCCTCTGGCAGGGGGGCTTCGTGCCGGGTGCACAGACACGGTCCCGGCTTCCAGTGCGAGATGCTCGAATACGGGCCGGAACCGCCGCCTGCGGAGCCGGTCGGTCTGTTCGAGCGCGGCGGCAATGCACGCATCCTCTGGAACGGCGTCATGTTCTCGGGCCAACCGGGTTTGCGCATGCTGCGTCCGCTGGTCGATGTCGGGATGGCCGGTTTCGGGTTCGGCCCCGGACGCTGTGCGATCGGGCTCCCGCGGACGCCGCGCGATTTCGAGACGGTCACCGGCTGTCTCGAACGCCTCGCGGGCCGGGAGGAGGATGTGCCGGTCCGACGTCTGGTGATGCCGAACCTTGTCGACTGCTGCATCGGGCCGGTTCTCGAATGGCCGGTCCGACATCTGCCGGCGGCGCCGGTCGACATCACGGGGCAGGATCACCCCGACGAGTTCCGCGAGCCCGGCAGCCCGCGTTTCCTCGAGCGCTGCCGGGAGATCGTGCGGCGGCCTTCGGCGCGGGAACTCGATGCGGCCTGCGCCCTCGCCCAGCGGCTGGGGCCGTGCTTTGCCGAGGTCACCTTCGAGAGGGGAATCCGGCAGGTATCGCCGACAATGTCAGTCGAAGGTCCAGAGTGCGGCGGTGGCGCCGTCGAGCTGCACCAGCCCGTACTCGAGGCGGGCCAGGGCCTCCTGCCGCGTCTTGCGGTCGGGTGCGTTTCGCGCATGGGCCAGCGCCCCGGCGAGGCGGTCGAGCTCGCCCTTCATGATGAAGACGATCTGCGCGAGGCGGGGGTCGCCCAGCTTCCGCACTGCGGTATCGAGGGTGATCAAGCGACGGCGCAGGGCGCGGATGGTGGTGGCCATGGTCGCCATGGCTGCCTCGGCACTGCCATCGGCAATGCCCAGCAGTGTCGCCGGCGCCTCTGCGCCGCCATCCTCCGGCGGCGCGGCGCGTAGCGTCTCGAGCTGCGCGAGGGCACCGCCCACATCGCGTTCCAGCGCCTGCAGCAGGCGTGCCGGCACCGGCGGTGCACCTCGTGCGGAGGCCGCCAGCAGCAGGAAGATGGCCGCGGCGACCATGGTCGGGCGAAGCGTATCTCGCATCGGTAGCAGCCGGGGGCGAAAGGAGCGATGCCGCCAATCTGCCGGACCGGTCTTAAGGTCCGGTTAACGCCAGTCGCCCTCCGCAGTCGCGCCCTTCCGGGGAGGGCGCGGCGGCCGGAAATTCCTCGCCGGTGCATCGCTTGACGCGACCCGGGCTTTGCGCGAGATAAGCCTCACTCTCGTGGCGGGCGTAGCTCAGTCGGTTAGAGCACCAGGTTGTGGTCCTGGGGGTCGTGGGTTCGAATCCCATCGCTCGCCCCACCCGTCCCGAAGCGGCCTCCTCCGGCTGACGCGGGCGCTCTCTTATTTGACGATGAAGGTGCCGGTCAGGCCCTGGGCCTCGAGACCTTCACAGGCCCATTCGTACCTTCCCGGCCGCACCGGTACGAAGGTCAGTTCGAATTCGCCCTCGTCATCGAGCTCGACCGTCGAGATGGTCGCCACCTTGAACTCGACATCACCGGCCGCGAGCCGGCGGATCCAGACATTGTCGAGGAAATCGCGCATCACCAGGTCACATTGCAGAAGCCCGGTGGCGATGACCTTGAGCTTGTAGCCCTTGCCGGTTTCCAGATCGTAGGATTTGGGCTCCATGCCGTACCCGTCCTCGCCGATGCCGATCTGCAGCGGCGGCAGGCGCTCGGCGCGCTTCCCGAGATAGCCGGCGGCATCGGCCCCACCTGCGGCGGCCACGAAGGCGACTGCCAGACAGAGTGCTCCCAGGCGCATGACATTGTCTCCCGGACGTTGGTTGGGGGTGAGGGCTAGAAGCTGCAGGCGCTCATGGGTTCGTCCACGCCCAGCGTGTCGAGGGTATTGCGCGCATGCAGGAACTGGGACAGCGGTGCATAGGCGATCACCGCGTCGCTGGTGTGCAGGAGGATGGGCTGGCGTAGCTGGTGGTTCCAGGTTCGGAAGCTGGCCGGGGCGCCCTTGTAGACGTCGAGACGCGCATCGGGGTCCAGCAGTGCCTTCCGGACGGTGGCGAGATCCGTGCTTTTCGTACGGGTGATGGCCTCCAGCAGGGAACGCACGGCCGTCCATGCGGCCCAGTCGAAATCGCTCATCTTGCGCTTGTGCTTGACCTGGCGTTCGAAGCGCTGATTGAGCTGCGGCGAGCCGAAACGTTCGCTGGCCCAGTGCCAGGCGGAAGGCACCAGGCCCACCGAGCCCACCACCGGCCGCGGCAGATAGGCGTTGTAGGGAATGAAGCGGCCGAACTCGGTGCGGCTGTCGGCGACGAAGACGGCATCGTAATCGACCCCCGAGGTGAGCAGCCGGATGTTGTTCTGTTCACGGGCGCGGGGATCGTTGGTGGGAAGGAAACTGCGTCGCTCGACGACTTCGCCGCCGAAGCGCTTGTGCGAGGCGACGAAGGCGTCGGCGAGGAGCCTGTCCTCCTCGCGCGGGCCGACCAGGACCAGCACCTCGCGCCATTGTTTCTGGGCGAGGAACTGGGCGAGCCCGTCCATGAGCTGGTTGCGGCTGGGGATCACATGGAGCAGGTTGGCCTGGCATTTCTCGCCGCGAAGCTCGGGATCGGTGGCCGAGATGTTGAACAGCAGCACATCGCGGTCGCGGAGCTTGGCGGCGAACTCGGCGAGCGCCGGCCCC
>JALSRW010000106.1 GCA_026984595.1 Alphaproteobacteria bacterium | reverse complement strand
GGTACCGAGCGCGATCGGGCGACAGCGGTAGCCTTCGCGTGCGAGCTCCCGGCGCAGGAGGTCGGCGGCGTCGTGCTTGGCGAAGATGCGGGTCTCGAAATCCAGTCCCGAGGACAGTCCCAGATAGTTGTGGCTCGGCCGCGCGTAGCAGTAGATGCAGCCGTGCTCGCAGCCCCGATAGGGGTTGACCGACTGCTCGAAGGGAACGTCGGGCGAGGCATTGCGGGTGAGCACCGAGCGCGCGGCGTCCGCCTGCACCTCGGTCCGCCGCGGCGGCTCGGCCGCCAGCGCCTCGAGGCCGCCCCAGCCGTCGTCGAAAGCTTCCCGCCGCCAGGCCGCGAAACGCCCATCCGGGTTGCCGGTGGCACCGCGTCCCGCGACCCTGCGCCCGCTCCTGGTCGTTCGGTGGTCCGTCACGCCGGTTTCTCCGCCTGCTGTCCCGCAGCATAGCGCCGAAACCGGCCGCTACAACGGCGCCCGAAGGGTGGAGACGGGACGTTCGTTGCGGAAAAAACTTTCGCGTGACGCGTGATTAACCGTATATTATTCCCGTCCAGGTAATATCGCGAGGGTAGCATACATCCGAGGAGATCCCTGATGCAGCCGGAGAGCGACGTGCTTGCGCTGGATCCTCCGGGACCGGAGGAAATCCGCGCTTTGAGCTGGATCGGTTGGGGTGGCGGCGGGCTGCATTGGAGCAGGAACACGATCACCTACAGTTTCATCGGTCCCGACGACCGGACGCCGCCGCAATTCGCGCCCTCGGCGCGGCAGACGCCGCTCGATCCCACTCAGATCGCCGCATTCGAGACGGCACTGTCGCGTTGGGAAGCGGTCGCCAACATCGATTTCGTGCCCTATCAGGGCGACGATCCGGGTAGGGCCGATCTGCGGATCGGCTACGCCGACTTTCCCGCCTCTTCGGGACTGAGTGCCGTCACCTGGGTGACGGCCGACGGGAAAGACCGCATTCGCAGCAGCGAAATCTGGTTGAACAACCGCGATGCCCATACCGGCGATCTGGAGCCCGGTACGTTCGGCGGCCTGGCGGCGATGCACGAGATCGGGCATGCGCTGGGCCTCGGCCATCCCTTCGAGGGGGCGGCCACTCTGCCCCCGGAAAAGGATCACCGGGGCGTCACCATCATGTCCTATACGGACCATCCGGGCACCGGGCGGGACGCCGGCAACGCCGGCCTCGAGGCGGAGCCGCGCACGCCGATGCTCTACGATATCGCGGTGGTCCAGCGGCTGTACGGTGCCAACACTTCGTATGCCACGGGGGACGATGTCTATCGTTTCCCGGACGGTATGGCCCGCATCGAAACCATCTGGGATGCGGGCGGGCGCGACACCATCGATGCCAGCGACCAGAGCCTTCCGGCGGTGATCGACCTGCGCGAGGGCGGCTACAGCAGCATCGGCCGGGAGAGCAGCTACGGGCCCGGCCGCGAGCGCACCGCCAAGGACAATCTCGCGATCGCCTTCGGTACGAACATCGAGAATGCCATCGGAGGAAAGGGTGACGATCTGCTGATCGGCAACGCTCTGGACAATACGCTCGAAGGCGGTGGCGGCAGCGATATTCTCACCGGTGGCGCCGGACAGGACCTGCTCCTCGGCGGAGCCGGCGCCGATGTCTTCAGGGACACGCCGGCCGGGCTGGACGGAGACACGCTCGCCGATTTCGACGGCGCCGACCGTATCGACATCCTGGGCACGAGGCTCGCGGACAGCCAGCTCACGACACGTACCGAAGCGGGCCTTTCCCGGCTTGCGGTGGATCTCGATGGCGACGGCAGGCCGGATGTCTCGATCGGGTTCGCGGCTCCGCTCACCGGGGCATTCCGTGTCGTCGAAGCGGGCGATACCCATTCGGTCCTCGAGCTGCAGGCCGTGCCCGCCGGTCCGGGCGACGAGGTCGCGGAAACACCCTCGGCGGACGGGGGGCAGGGCATCACCTGGTCCGGCACGGAGGGCGCGGACCGCCGGCATGGGAGCGATTTCGCCGACACCCTCTCGGGCATGGGAGGTGCCGACCGCCTGTTCGGCGAAGGCGGCGACGATCGTCTCTTCGGCGGCGACGGCAAGGACAAGCTGGTGGGCGGCGACGGGGCCGATCTCCTGGACGGCGGCGCCGGCAAGGACAGACTGCTGGGCGGTACCGGGGACGATCGGCTGTTCGGCGGCACCGGCAGGGACAAGCTGCTGGGCGGCGATGGCGCCGATCTGCTGGACGGGGGTGACGACGCCGACAAGCTGCTGGGCGGTACCGGCGATGACCGGCTGTTCGGCGGCGACGGCAAGGACAAGCTGGTGGGCGACGACGGTGCCGATATGCTCGACGGCGGACCCGGCGACGACAGGCTGGTCGGCGGAGCCGGGACGGACACCTTCCTGTTCAGCGGCGATTTCGGCAGGGACCAGCTCGTCGATGCCGAGGACGGGGAGGTGCTGCGGTTTCCGGGCCTCTCCCCGCAGGATCTGGATTTCGCGCGGAGCGGCGCGAATCTGATCATCGCCCACGGCGGGGACCAGGTCGTCGTGAAGGGCTATTACCGGACCGCACCTTCCCTCCTGATCGACGACCAGCCGATCGCCGGGCTGCTGGAACCTTCCAGCTCTCCGGCCACCCCGAGGGCTCCCGCGGGCCTGACATGGACCGGTGATACCGGCGACGATCGCAAGGCCGGAACCGGTGCCGACGATCTTCTGGATGGTGGCCCCGGCAACGACCGGCTCTACGGTCGCGGCGGCGACGATACGCTGATCGGCGGCCCGGGCAACGATCGGCTGTACGGAAAGCGCGGGGACGATCTTCTCCTGCCCGGTTCCGGCGACGATCGGGTCGTCGGCGGCCGGGGCACCGATACCGTGCGGGTGGAAGGACGGTACGCGGATTTCGCTCTGCATCGCGAAGGCAAGAATTGGATTCTGGAGGATCTCCGGCCCGATGACGGCGATGCGGGCACGGACCGCATCCGCGCGAGCGAGATCCTGCAGTTCGACGATGTGCGGCTCGACATTTCCGGGGCCGAGCCGAAGCTGCTGGACGGCGGCGATATCGGGGGTGCGGCCCCGGCACCCGCCGGGATTTCGAGTCTGGTTCCCGACGGCGAGCACGCTACGCTCGTCTGAACCGGGCTGTCGCTGCGGTTTGACGCGGCCCGGACTCTGCCCCACCATCTCTCCGTTCCATCGGGGAGGAAGAGATGGTCACGAGGGAGTTCCTGCCGCAATCGAGCATGGACACGCCGCGCTTCGCCGGGATCCCGACGTTCATGCGTCTGCCGCATCTCGCCATCGACGAGGCGGAGGAAGTGGAGATCGGTCTCGTCGGCGTGCCCTGGGACGGGGGTACCACCAATCGTGCCGGTGCCCGTCACGGGCCACGCCAGCTACGCGATCTCTCGACCATGATCCGCATGCTCAACCAGGCCACCGGGATCCGCCCCTTTCATCTCGCCCGCTGCGCCGATCTCGGCGACGCCCCGGTCAATCCCGCCGATGTCACCGACGCGCTGGCACGGATCACCGCCTTCTACGAGAAGATGCGCGCCAAGGGCATCGTGCCACTGACCGCCGGTGGTGACCATCTCATCGCACTGCCGGTGCTGCGCGGTCTGGTGGGGGACAGCGGACCGGTGGCGATGATCCATTTCGATGCCCATACGGACTTCTACGATTCCTATTTCGGCGGCTTCCGCTTCACCCACGGCACACCGTTCCGGCGCGCCGCGGAGGAGGGGCTGCTCGACACCTCGCGTGTGGTACAGATCGGCATCCGCGGTACCGCCTACGACGGCGAGGACGTCGAATGGGCCCGCGCCCACGGGGTGCGGATCGTCATGATCGAGGAGCTGATGGATCGCGGCCCCGAGGAGGTGATGACCGAGGCCCGGGCGATCGTCGGCGATCGTCCCTGCTATGTGAGTTTCGACATCGATGCCATCGACCCCTCCCAGGCACCGGGGACCGGCACGCCGGAAATCGGTGGCATCGGCACCCACGAGGCGCAGCGTATGATCCGGAGGCTCCAGGGATTGCGTCTCATCGGTGCCGATCTGGTGGAGGTCAGCCCGCCCTTCGATCCCTCCGGCATGACCGCCTGGGTGGGGGTGAATCTGATGTTCGAGCTGCTCTGCGTGCTGGCCGATTCGGTGGCCCGCCACCGCGCTGCCTGAGCCACGACCGGC
>JALSRW010000105.1 GCA_026984595.1 Alphaproteobacteria bacterium | reverse complement strand
GGCCAAGGGCCTCGCGGTCGAGGATCTGGTGGTGCTGATCCTCGACCGGCCACGCCACGAGCAGCTCATCCGCGATGTGCGCGAGGCCGGCGCCCGCATCCGCCTGATCACCGACGGCGATGTCGCGGGGGTGATCGCCACCGCCCGGCCGGAAACCGGCATCGACATCTACATGGGCATCGGCGGCGCCCCCGAAGGGGTCCTCGCCGCCGCCGCCCTGCGCTGCATCGGTGGCCAGTTCCAGGGCCGTCTGGTGTTCCGCAACGAGGACGAGCGCGAGCGTGCCCGCCGCATGGGTGTCGAGAACCCGGCACGAATCTACGATCTCGAAGAGCTGGCGCGCGGTGACGTGATGTTCGCCGCTACCGGGGTCACCGACGGTACCATGCTGCGAGGGGTGCGGCGGATCGGCGACAAGGTGTTCACCCAGTCCATCGTCATGCGTTCGCGGACCGGCACCGTGCGGCTGATCGAGACCGAGCACAATCTGCCCCGCAAGCGCTCCGTCCTGCCCCATTTCACGGGCTGATGGCGCTCGCCGCGGAGGCGCCGTCCCTCACTTCCCTGAGCGGCCGGCGGTGGCTGTGGCGGGAAGCCGATCCGGCTCGTGTCCTCGCCATCGCCCAGCGCCACGGGCTCGCCGAGATCGTCGCCCGCATCCTCGTCGCCCGCGGCGTCACCAGCGAGGCGGTGCCGGCCTTTCTCGAGCCACGGCTGCGGGACTGGATGCCCGATCCCTCCCATCTGCTCGACCTCGACCGGGCGGTGGAACGCCTCGCCGCGGCCGTGCAGGCAGGTGAGCCGGTCGGGCTCATTGGCGACTATGACGTCGACGGCGCCACCGCCGCCGCGCTTCTCGGGCGCTACCTGAAGGATCGGGGCTGTCCCGTCGAGGTGCTGGTGCCCGACCGCATCCGTCACGGCTACGGCCCCCATCCCGAGCTGCTGGAGCAGCTCGCGGCGAAGGGCATCCGCCTGGTGGTGACGGTCGATGCCGGGACCACCGCCTTCGCTCCGCTGGCCGCGGCCCGCGCGCGCGGCCTCGAGGTCATCGTCATCGACCACCACAGCGCCGAAGCCGAGCTGCCGGCGGCCTATGCCCTGGTCAATCCCAACCGGCAGGACCAGGAAAGCCCGCTGGGCCGGCTGGCGGCGGTGGGCGTGACCTTCCTGCTGCTGGTGGGCCTCAACCGGGTCCTGCGAGCGCGGGGGCTGTGGCGCCGGCAGGAAGAGCCAAACCTTCTGGAGATGCTGGATCTGGTGGCCCTCGGCACGGTCTGCGACGTGGTGCCCCTGGAAGGGCTCAACCGCGCCTTCGTGGCCCAGGGACTGCGGGTCGCCGGCCGCACCCGGCTGCCGGGCCTGCGGGCGCTGGTGCAGGCCGCCGGCCTGTCGATGATCTCGACCCCCGGCCATCTGGGTTTCGCCCTCGGTCCTCGTCTCAATGCCGGCGGCCGCATCGGCCGCAGCGATCTGGCGGTACGGCTGCTGATGACCGATGCGGCGGGCGAGGCCGAGGAGCTGGCGGCGGCGCTCGACCGGCTCAACCGCGAGCGCCAACGGCTGGAGCGCTCCGTGCTGGAGGCCGCGCTCGCCCAGATCGAGCCGCAGCTCCGCGAGGGCCGGCCGCTGCTCCTCGCCCACGGCCGGGGCTGGCATCCCGGGGTGGTGGGGATCGTCGCCGGCCGGCTCCTCGAGCGCCACGGGCGTCCAGTGTTCGTGCTCGGTGAGGACAACGGCATCCTGCGCGGCTCGGCGCGTTCGATCGCCGGCTTCGATATCGGCCGAGCGGTGCTCGAGGCCCGCAGAATGGGCCTGCTGCGGGCCGGCGGCGGCCATCCCATGGCCGCCGGTGTGACCCTGGAGAGCGATCACCGCGCCGCCTTCGAGCGCTTCCTGCTGGAGCGGGCGGGTACCGCCTTCGCCAGTGAGCCGCCCGGTCCCGCACCCATCCGCCTCGACGGCATGCTCAGCGTGACCGCGGTCGAGCCTTCCCTGGCCAGAAGCCTGCAGCAGATCGCCCCCTTCGGCCCGGGCAATGCCGAGCCACGTTTCTGCCTGGTCGACGCGGTGCCGGTCCATGCCCGCACGGTCGGCGACAATCACGTGTCCTGCTGGCTGTCCGGGGCCGACGGGCGCCGCGTGCGGGCGATCGCCTTTCGCGCACTCTCCGGCCCGGTCGGCGAGCGGCTCTTGGCCGGCCGCACCCGTCTGTGGCTCGCCGGCAAGCTGCGCCACGAGATCTGGCAGGGCCGCGAACAGGCCAGCTTCGAAATCGAGGACGCGGCCCTGCCGCCGGGCTCCGCCTGAGCCCTGCCGTGCCGGAACTCCGGCCCTGACGTAACCCGATATGCCCGGGCGGCGAACCGCCGGCGCCGTCAACCGCTTGTTCACCAGCCCCGCCGCATCGTCCCTCCGCGCCGTGCGCCCTGTGCAGCGCGCGGCCGAACGCGGAGGTCCAGACCATGCGGTTTTCGGCCGTTCTCACCACGCTCCTGTTCCTGCTGGCAACGCCGGCAGCCGATGCCGCGATCTTCGGCACGGCGGAGTTTCGTGCGGGTTCCCTCGCCGCCCTGCCCCAGTGGCGTCGGGTGCTGGCGCAGATCGAAAAGGAACGACCGGTATATGCGCGCTGCGCCAGGGACCGCGAGAGCTGCCCGAACCGCGCCATGTACGCCTGGCAGAGCCTGTTGCGCGGGCTCGCCGGCGCACCGATCGAGCGGCAGATCCGCCGCGTCAACCGCTTCGTCAACCAGTGGCGTTACCGCACCGATCAACGGAACTACGGGCGCAGCGACTACTGGGCGTCCCCTTCCGAATTCCTCGCCCGCTCGGGAGACTGCGAGGACTACGCGATCATGAAGTATGTCTCGCTGCGTGCGCTGGGCGTGCCGGCCGACAAGCTGCGATTGGTGGTGCTGCAGGACACCCTCCGGCAGATTCCGCATGCGGTGCTGGCGGTGTATCTGGACAAGGATATCTACATTCTGGATAATCAGACCGATGCAATTTTAACCGACAGGAGAATTTCCCACTACCGGCCCTATTACAGTGTCAACGAAAATGCCCGTTGGGCCCATGTCGCCGCCGGCACGCCCCTGCTGTCTCTCAAACTGCCGCAGGTTCAGCCCGCGAAATGATGCCATCACCGCCGTCGTCCACCAGTGTCGTCCCCTTTTCCGAGAGCGATCTGCGGCCTCTCCGGCCGCCGCCCTCGCGACTTCGCTTCCTGCTGCTGGTAGCGATCGTTCTGGGTTTCCTGCTGGGGCTGCTGTGGCTGCTGAGCGGCTCGCTGCTGGAAGCCCGACGGGCGGAGATGCGCGATGCGCTGGAGGCACGGCTGCAGGCGCTCGCCGCCGGCCGCGCCCGGGCCATCGCCACCTGGGCCGGGGGCGTGGCCGAGCTCGGACGCAGTCTCACGCGCGCCGAACTGGTTCGCCTGTTCGTGACCGAGACGCCGCTCGCCGAGACCGATGCCGAACTCCGGCAGGCTCTCGCCGAGGAACGGCCCTATCTGCGCCTGCTGCTGGACGAGCTGGCGGCCACCCACGATTTTCGCGCGGTCCATCTGCTCGACGCCGAAGGCAACAGATTGCTTTCCGACAGCGACGCGCCGCCGCCCGGCGCCGACACCGTCGCCGCGGTGCGCGCGCTGGTCGCGGACGGGGAGAGGCAGCGCTATCGTCTCCTCGGTGACGATCCCGACGCATTGTTGCTCGAGGTCCTGCTGCCGATCCCGCAGCCACAGGCGAGCGGCAGCGGCGCCGGGGATCCCGCGGGCGCGCTCGTCATGCAGCTTCCGGCGATGCCCGTTCTCCTCGATCTGTTGCGTACACCCGGGCTCGATCAGCCGGGCGAAGTCAGCATGCTCCTGTTCGGGACCGGACAGGGGGATCGCCTGCTGGCGGTCGGACCGGCAACGACACGCTTGCTGGATGCCCCCGGCGGTCTCCTGCCGGGTCGGCGGATGAGCCTGGGCCGACTCGGCGATGGCGAGCCCGCTTACGGGCTGGCCGCCGCGGTTCCGGGGTCGGGCTGGCAGGTGGCCCAGTGGATGCGGGCCGCCACCGCCGATGCCCCGCTCCAGAGCTTCCGGCGCAACCTCCTTTCCTTCGGCACCCTGGCGGCGCTGGTGCTGGTACTGGCCGCCTCGAGCTGGTGGTGGTGGGTGCAGAGCCGGCACCAGCATGCCCTGGCCCACCAGTATCGCCGCTACAGCCGGGAGCTCGCCCGCCATC
>JALSRW010000104.1 GCA_026984595.1 Alphaproteobacteria bacterium | reverse complement strand
AGAATCAACACAAAGACCGAGACAAATGGCCCTCTTGCGTGTACTGACGAAATCCCTATCCGCGGGCACGGCCTGCACATGGAGGATGGAGATCGAGATGGAACATGACGAAGGCATGGGCGCATTCGGCTGGTTCGCTCTGGCACTCGTGCTGCTGCAGGTGATCCTGGCCCTGCTGTTCGGCTTCGCCGCGACCTTCTGGTTGTCCCTGCCGCTGGCCTTCGTGGTGCTGGTGGTTCTCGTCATCCTCTGCGGGGGCAAGACACCGCGCTTCGGCTGACGGTTCAGTCGCCCTCCAGCAGGGCCTGCAGTTCGCGCCATTCGCGACCCGACAGCCCGCTCGTCTCCTGCGTCACCCGCTCGCCCCGCAGCAGGCGGCGCAGGACATTGAGGGCGGTCGCCGAAAGCGTGGCCGCCTTCAGACGATGCTCCTCGAAGGCCGCCGCGGTCAGCGGCACCCATCGACGGACGATGTCCAGCAGCAACTCCGCATAGACGCGGATCTCGTACTGGGCGTGCGGATCCGCGCGGAGGGCGATGAAATGCAGCAGATTGTGCAGGTCGATCTTCCAGTACCACTGCGTATAGGTCGACAGCGGCAGGACGATGCGGGCCAGCTCGCGGGCGATGCCGGGATGTTCGTCATCTCCCAGGAGCTTGTCGTAGACCGTGAAGGATGTCGCCGAGATGCGCCGGATCTCGCGGATCACCGCGGCCGCCGCCTCGGCGTCGAGCACCCCTTCCCGTCCCTGCTTGTTGGTCTGCGACTGGGCAGCCGTGACCTCCGGCCGCGGCCCCTCGGCTTCGCCCAGCAGATTGAGCTGGGCCGGACTGCTCTTGCGCTCGAGCTTCTGTAGCCGCAGAAACTCCTCGTCCGGAATGTAGAACTCCCGATCGAGCACGGAATACCGCGCAGAATACTCGTTCACATTGGCGGTGCGGTGGCGGATCCACTGGCGGGCGACGAAAATCGGCAGTTTGATGTGCAGTTTGATCTCGCACATCTCGAAGGGGCTGGTGTGGCGGTTGCGCATCAGATAGTTGATCAGCCCCCGGTCCGAACTGACCCGCTTGGTTCCTTGGCCATAGGAGACCCGTGCCGCCTGCACGATGGCCGTATCGTCGCCCATATAGTCGATCACCCGCACGAAGCCGTGGTCGAGCACGGGCATCGGCTTGTAGAGGATGTCCTCGAGCGCCGGCACCGTCGCCCGCCTGGTCTCGTGCCGGGCGGCCCTCAGCGCCTCGATCTCGTGCTCTTGCTCGCGGGTCAGGGTCATGGGCAAGGTCCGTGCACTGGTTTCGCTCCTCGGGCAGAGCGTCGGGCCATCGCCGACAACGTCTGCGCGAGCCGTTCGTCGCCCCATTGCCGAGTTTTGGCAAGGCACTATATTGGGGGTGTCGGCGACGGCCGACTATGGCGATAAACCCTGCCCGAAATAGGCGCGGCGGACCCGGGGGCAGTACCCGGCGCCTCCACCAAAATCCCTACCTGCGGGGGCGAAACAGGTTCGACGTCGCGCGGTAAAGGGGCAGGTTTCGCCCGGCATGGTACCGCCGTTATCGGGCCAACCCTACAAGTGCCAACGATAACCGTATGGCTCTCGCTGCCTAAGCAATAGGTAAGCGCGGCCGGAGGAGGCCGGGCAACAGAACTCCTCCACGAAGTCCACGGGTCTCAACCACCCGTGGCGCGGCTCGGGGGGCGCCGGGCAACAGAAGCCCCCCACTTTCCCGCCTGCCATCCGCAGGCCGAGCGGACGATCAACTGCGAAAAGAACGGGCATGCGCCGCGGACGTGTCGAATACGGACGACTGGTCGAGGACGCCCTGCGCGGCGTGGTGCGCAAGGTGCTGGCCGAACTGGCAGCCGGCGAGATCGGCGCGCCGCATCATTTCTACATCACCTACAGCACCCGCCACCCCGAAGTGCGGATGCCCGACTATCTGCGCGAACGCTACCCCACCGAGATCACCATCGTGCTCCAGCACCAGTACTGGGACCTCGAGGTGGGCGAGCAGGCGTTCGCCGTCACCCTGAGTTTCAACGACATTCCGGAGCGGCTGACGGTCCCCTTCCGGGCGATCCGCGTCTTCGCCGATCCCTCGGCCGAATTCGGCCTGCAGTTCACGGTCGAGGAGGTGCCGGAGACCGCCGGCGCGGCCGAGCAGGAGCCGGCCGCCCTCTCTCTGCCGATTTCCCCTCCGGAAGCCGGCGCCGAGCGCGCCGAGCAAGAGACCGGGGCCGGCGATGGCGGGGGCGCCGAGATCGTCGCTCTGGATCGTTTCCGCAAGAAATAGACCGGGCATCGGGGCAACCGCACCCGTCCGCATCGGTGGAGCGGGCCGCCGCAGGGAGGGGCCTTGGATGGGCGAGCAACCGGCGATGCGCATCGAGACCGACAGTTTCGGCCCCATCGAGGTACCCGCCGACCGCTATTGGGGTGCCCAGACCCAGCGCAGCCTGCGCAATTTCCCGATCGGCGAGGAGCGCATGCCGCGCCCGCTGATCCATGCCCTGGGACTGGTCAAACTGGCCGCGGCCCGGGTCAACATGGCGCTGGGTGCGCTCGACCGGCGTCTCGGCGAAGCCATCGTCCGGGCCGCCCGCGAGGTCGCGCGAGGCGAGCTCGACGAGCATTTCCCGCTGGTGGTCTGGCAGACCGGCTCGGGCACCCAGACCAACATGAACGCCAACGAGGTGATCGCCAATCGCGCCAATGCGCTCCTCGGCGCACCACTCGGTGCCAAGAGCCCGATCCATCCCAACGATCACGTCAATCTCGGCCAGTCCTCCAACGACACCTTCCCGACCGCCATGCATGTCGCCGCCGCGCGCGAGCTGCACGAGCGGTTGATCCCCGCACTCGAGCATCTGTTCGCCGAACTCGAGGCCAAGCGCGAGGCCTTCTCCGACATCGTCAAGATCGGCCGCACCCATCTCCAGGATGCGGTGCCGCTGACCCTGGGTCAGGAGTTCTCGGGCTATGTGCGCCAGGTGGAAAACGGCCTGGCGCGTCTGCGGGCGGCGATGCCGCGGCTCCTGGAACTCGCCCAGGGCGGTACGGCGGTCGGCACCGGCCTCAACACGAAACGGGGCTTCGCCGAGCGCTTCGCCGCGGAAATGGCCGACCTCACCGGCCTCCCCTTCGTCACCGCCGCCAACAAGTTCGAGGCCCTCGCCGCCCATGACGCGATGGTCGAGCTGTCGGGCGCCCTCAACGTCCTCGCCTGCTCGCTGACCAAGATCGCCAACGACATCCGCCTGCTCGGCTCGGGTCCGCGCTGCGGGCTCGGCGAACTGCTGCTGCCCGCCAACGAACCCGGCAGCTCGATCATGCCGGGCAAGGTCAATCCCACCCAGGTCGAGGCGCTCACCATGGTCTGCGCCCAGGTGATGGGCAACCATGTCACGGTCACCATGGCCGGCGCCAGCGGCCATCTCGAGCTCAATGTCTACAAGCCGGTGATCGCCTACGACGTGCTCCAGTCCGTCCGCCTGCTGGCGGATGCGGTGCGCAGCTTCACCGATCGCTGCATCGTCGGGCTCGAGGCCGACCGCGAGCGCATCGGCGCCTATGTGCAGCGCAGCCTGATGCTGGCTACCGCTCTGACACCGCGGTTGGGGTACGACAATGCCGCCCGCATCGCCAAGAAGGCGCACGAGGAGGGGCTCACCCTCAAGGAGGCGGCACTCGCTCTGGGCCTGCTGACCGAGGAGGAATTCGAGGCGCTGGTGCGTCCGGAGGAGATGCTAGGGCCTCGGGACTGAGGTTCCCGGAGGCGGTCGAGGCGAGGCGCAGCTTCGGTGCCCCCAGCGGACCGAACAGTTCGACGGTGGCCGTTCTGCCGTCGGGATCGCGGAGCCGCAGCACGGTGCGCGTGATCCAGGCGCGGAGATCGGCCATCAGCTCGACTTCGCCGCGCAGCCGCTCCTGGGCGAGCGTGAGCGGTCGGTCGCCGCTTTCGGCGATGCCGTGTGCAACCCGCAGCTCGCCGCCCAGCAGGCGAAAGGGAAGGCGGTCCACCACCCCGACCAGCAGGGCGCCGGCCTCGTCGCGACCGATTCCGGCGATCTCGCCGTTGCGCAGGCGCAACGAGACCCCGCCGGAGAGATGTCCGACCAGATCGGCGATGCTGTTGCCGCCCGAGCGCAGATCGGCATCGAGCTCCAGCTCCCCGGACAGCCCGTCGGCAATGCCGAGCAGGGACAGCAGCCTCTCGATTCGTGCCCCGTCCAGCATCAGCGCCGC
>JALSRW010000103.1 GCA_026984595.1 Alphaproteobacteria bacterium | reverse complement strand
CACCGCCCGTCACTTGGCGGGAAGGCTCTCCCTGCCCGAGCACGACTTCCCCGGTCTCCGCGAACTGTGGCGGGCGTTCGTCGAAGCGGTCTGGGCACTGATGACACCGGTGGTGCTGCTCGGCGGGATTTTCTCGGGCATCTTCACCCCGACCGAAGCCGCGGTGGTGGCAGCCGCCTATGCGCTGCTCATCGGCGGCCTCGTCTATCGCGACTTCTCTCTCCGCGATCTGCCGGCGGTGATCCTGGACACGGTGCAGACCACCGGGGTGGTGATGGCCCTGGTGATGACCGCCTCGCTGATGGCCTGGACCCTCTCGGTCGCTCGCGTCCCCCAGACGATCGGGCTGTTTCTCGCCGGGCTCGCCGACAATCCGCTCCTGCTCCTGTTCATCATCAACGGGGCGTTGCTGGTGGTCGGCCTGTTCATGGAAGCGATCGCGGCCATGCTCATTCTGATCCCCATCTTCGTCCCCATCGCACTGCAGGCGGGCGTCGATCCGATCCAGCTCGGCGTCGCCTTCGTGCTCAACCTGATGATCGGCACGATCACCCCACCGGTCGGCGTGGTACTCTTCGTAACCGCACGAATCGCCGGGATCGGCTTCGAACGGCTGACCGTCGCCACCTTGCCCTTCCTGTGGCCGCTGTTCCTCGTTCTGCTGCTGATCCTGCTGATTCCCGGGCTCACCACCTGGCTGCCCGGCCTCCTCCTCGCGCGTGGGGGCTGAAGCCCCGGGCCGGCCCGATCCGCGCCGGAATCCTCGTCAGACGGTGGTCCGGGTCCTGCCCTCGACCCAGCGGCGGATGGCCGCCTCGAGCTCGGGATCGATGCGCTCGGGTAGGGTCACCAGCAGCCGCACGAGCTGATCGCCGCGCCCGCCGGAACGATCGGCGATCCCCTTGCCGCGCAGCCGCAGCACGCGTCCCGAACTCGAGCCCCTGGGGATGGTGAGCTGCACCTCGCCGTCGATCGTCGGCACCCGCAACTTGCCGCCCAATACCGCGATCTCCAGCGGCACCGGCTGATCCAGGTGGATGTCACGTCCCCGGCGTTTGAACCGGGGATGCTCGCGGACCTCGATCTCGAGGTGCAGATCCCCGGGCTGGCCGGTGATGCCGGTCGTCCCGCGCCCCCGGATGCGCAGCACCTGTCCGTTCTCCACCCCCGGCGGAATGTCGACCTCGAGGCTGCGCCCGTCCGGAGTGGTCACCCGCTTCGGGCCGCCACGGACGGCATCGAGGAAATCGAGCGGGAGCCGCATGCGGACCTCGCCTCCGGCATTGCGGAAGGCACCCGAAAAGCCGAAGCCGCGGCCGCCCCTGCGCCCGCCGCCGCGGCCGAACAATTCGCTGATGATGTCCTCGAAGCCGCCGAACTCGCCGCCGGAGCGGAACCCCGCCCCGGCCGCACCGGCCTCCCGCCAGAAGCCGCCTCCGGGCACCCGGTCCTTGCCCTCCTCGTCGATCTCCCCGCGATCGTAACGGGCCCGCTTGTCGCGGTCCCCGAGGATCTCGTAGGCCGCGGAGACCCGCTTGAACATCCGTTCGGCAGCGCGGTCGCCGGCGTTGAAATCGGGATGATAGCGCTTGGCGAGGCGCCGGTAGGCGGAGCGGATCTCTTCCTCGCTCGCGGTTCGGGACACGCCCAGGATGTCGTAGAGGCTCTTGGCCATGCGCACTCCGTGCAGAAATCCCGGGTGGTCCCTTCGACCTTCCCGGTGGCTGTCATGATGTGATGGATCGTCACCGGCTTCAAGACCGGCCGGAATCGCCTATGCTGGCCCCGACGGAACCAGGGGAGGCCCACCATGCCGGTCTTGCTCGGCTGCATCGCCGACGATTTCACGGGCGCCACCGATCTCTGCAACATGCTGGTGCGCCACGGCATGCGCGTGGTCCAGCTACTGGACGTTCCCGACGAGCAGGAACCCGTCCCCGAGGTCGATGCGGTCACCATCGCGCTCAAGATCCGGACCTGCCCGGTCGCCGAGGCGAAGCGGCAGGCGCTGGCGGCACTCGCATGGCTGCGACGCGCCGGCGCCCGCCAGCTCTTCTTCAAATACTGCTCGACCTTCGACAGCACCGACGAGGGCAACATCGGTCCGGTGGCCGATGCCCTGCTCGACGCTCTCGGCGCCGATCTGACCATCGCCTGCCCGGCCTTTCCCGAAACCGGACGCACCGTCTACAAGGGCCATCTGTTCGTCGGCGACCTGCTCCTGTCCGACACCCACATGCGCCACCATCCGCTGACGCCGATGACCGACAGCAACCTGCTGCGTGTTCTCGGACGCCAGACGCCGCACCGCGTGGGTCTGGTGGAATATGCGGTGGTGCGCCAGGGCGAAGGCGCGGTCCGCGCCCGTCTTGCGGCCCTGCGCGAGGAAGGGGTGCGACACGCGATCACCGATATTCTCCACGACGGCCATCTCATGACCGTCGGTCACGCTTGCGCCGAGCTCCCCCTGGTCACCGGCGGCTCCGGCATCGCCATGGGATTGCCGGACAATTTCCGCCGTGCCGGCCTGCTCGAGGAGAACCCGGAAGCGGCCCAGCTACCATCCATTGCCGGCAAGGAAGCGGTGCTGGCCGGCTCCTGCTCGGCCGCGACCCTGGAGCAGATCCGCGTTTTCGCCGCCGAGCGTCCGGCGCTCGCGCTCGATCCCCTCGACCTCGCCCGGGGCTTCGATCCCGAAACCGTCCTCGCCTGGGCGATGCCCCATTTCGAGAACGGGCCCGTGCTGATCTACGCGAGTGCGCCCCCGGAAAAGGTCGAGGCCGCCCAACGGGCGCTCGGTCGCGAGCGTGCCGGAGCCGTCGTCGAGCAGGCGATGGCGGCGGTCGCCCGGGCTCTGGTGGCGAATGGGGTGCGCCGCCTGGTGGTGGCCGGCGGCGAGACCTCGGCCGCGGTCTGTCGGGCTCTGGGCATCACCGCGCTCCGGATCGGCCCGCAGATCGATCCCGGCGTGCCGGCGACGGTGAGCCTCGGCGATCCGCCCCTGGCGCTGGCCCTCAAGAGCGGCAATTTCGGCGGCCCCGACTTCTTCCTGAAGGCCCTTCGGGTGATGCCCTAGGCCGGACGCTCGGCGGCGGTCGCCGGGCAGGCGCGGAACAGATGGCCGACACTTCGATGCAGCGCGTAGAGCAGCAGCAGTGCCGCCGCCGCCAGGAAATGCACTTCATAGGTTGCGAAGATGCCCTGGATGCGGCCGCTGAGACCGAAGATGGTCGGCGTCGAGGCGCCGGCCAGCGCCAGCAGGGTCGGCACCAGCGGCGTGCAGCAAAGAAGCCCGGGCAGGATCGAAGTGGCCACCGACAGGAGGCTCGCGCCCTGCCCCTTGGCCGACGCCGCCACCCGGAAACCGTAGACGCTGAAGGTCAGCGACAGGCTCACCAGGAGCGACAGCAACACTGCGAAGAAGATCAGTGTCGGGGTCAGGAAACGCAGCGATACCCAGCCGATGATGCCGCCCGTATAGGCGCCCGGCAGCAGGAACAGATAGAGGGTGAGAAAGGCGAGAAACAGGCCGAGGGTCAGCAGCCGGTAGCCTGCCCCTCGATAGACGAGGGTCATGGCGGAGGCGTAACGCTCGATCATGCCCTGGAAACCCTCAGGAGCCGGCGGCGAAGGCGCGGATCTTGTCGATGGTCACATTGGGCGCGGTATCCACGGCCCGCAGGATGCCCTCGGCATCGACCAGCCAGTAGATATCGGGAAAGCCGGGCGGGTCGTAGATGAAGCTGGTGCGCTTGCCGGCATCGCCCCACAGCCAGTTGGGTGCGGTGTAGGCATCGCCCGCCCATTTCTTGCCGAAGGTGGCGATGTCCGGTCCGGGATAGCCCAGATTCTCGTAGAGCTTGAGGGTGACGATCACCAGCCCGTCGCGCTCGAGCTGCTCGATGTTTTCGGCCAGTACCTGGGCCGAGGCCTCGCAGGTCGGACACCAGGTGGCGATCAGCCACAGCAGCACCGGCTTGCCGCGAAAATCCGAGAGCTTGAACTGTCTGCCGTCGACCGTGGCGAAGCTGATCTCGGGAGCGGGCTCGGCCACCGCCGCCTTGGGCAGGTTCCCGAGATCCTGACCGGCCTTCGCCGGTTCCAGATGGAACGGCGCGAGGGCCGCCGCGCCTGCAAGCAGCAGCAGAATTGCCAACCGTCCGAAAAGCGTGCGCACCACCTATTCTCCCTGTCCGTCACGCGCCCCGCTTTCGAGCATAGAGATCCGCAGCGCCCTGCCCAGCCACTTCACGCAAGCGTGACGGCTACGCGGC
>JALSRW010000102.1 GCA_026984595.1 Alphaproteobacteria bacterium | reverse complement strand
CTTCGTCAAGTTGTGGCAGTTCGATCCGCGGGACCGCAGCCATCTGGTGCGGGACACCCGAGCCCTGTCGCCGGCGCCGGTGCCGGCCCGACCGGGAGTGCGCGCCGCCCTTCTGCACGAGGATGCGCGCGAGATCGTCCGCATCGAAGAATGGGCGCCGAATGCACGGATCGCCCACGCTCCCGAAGGCGGCATCGAGATTCTCTGCCTCCGGGGCGGTTTCACGGAAGGCGGGGAGAGCTTCTCGCCGCAATCCTGGCTGCGCCTGCCCGCGGGACATCCGCTCGAGGCGGTTGCCGGGCCGGAGGGTTGCCGCCTCTGGGTCAAGGAGGGCCATCTCCGTTTCGTCGAGGAGGATCTGGCCGCTCTGGAGGCCGCCACCACCGGCGCCTGAACCGCCCTCACATCGCGGCCAGCGCCATCACTGCTTCGCGGCAGGATTGCCCCGGCGTTACACCGAGACGGGCCGCGGTGGCGTTGACCCGCGAGATCCGCCCTTCCTCGAAGCTCGAGCGGGCATCGCCGATGCGCGCCGTCATGCAGTCCACCGCCAGCCCGGCGGTGCCCTTCGCGTCGAGCACGGCGAGACGGCGTACCCCACATTCCCGAAAGCCGATCCCGGCATCGTTGAAAACCGCCGCGAAACCGTCGGCCTTGAGGGCCCGCCCGGGATCGCCGTCGACCAGACCACCATGCGAGCCGGTGACGATCACCGCTCCTTCGTCCTCCGATCGGATCAGGCTCGCCGAATCGACCAGCAGGATGCGCCGCCCGTGGCCCTCCAACACATGACGCTCCTCGTCGATAGGCGGTGGGTCCCAGCGCTCGGGAAGCCCGGCTCCGGCCAGCAGACGGGCCGCCTCACGGCAGGGCATGCCGGGTCGGACCCCGAGGGCGCTGGCGAGCGCATTGGCATGGCTGATCCGCCCCCGCGCCAGCACATCTCGCGCATCCCCGATGCAAGCCGTCTCGTGGGACACCGCGGCTGCCGCCATGCCGGTGCGGGTACAGGCCTCGAGCCCGGCGATGCCGGCCCGTTCGCGTCCCACGCCGGCGTCGTGAAAGATCGCGGCCCGGAAGCGAGCCCGGATCGCCAGGGCCGCGGCGAACAGCCCGCCGTGCGAGCCGGTGACCACCACCCTGCCCTCGGTGGCGGCCGGCAGACTCGTGATGCTGCCGGCGAGACACAGCCATTGCGGCGTTTCTTTCATGCCCCGACCCTCCACTGCCGCCGCCTTGACCGCGCGATACGGGCGGCTAGGCTCGTTGCCAATCGCATAGGTGAGGCGACTGCCGCGGACAAGCGCTGGCGGCCGAAGGGGAAGGAACGGAGCAGATGGGAGGAGCCGCGGCACCTCCGGGTGCCAATCTCGATCGGGACCGGCTGTGCGCCTTCTACCAGCAGATGTGGCGCATCCGGGCTTTCGAGGAATGGGCCATTCGCGGTGCCGAGGAAGGCGAGGTGTTCGGCACCGTACATCCTTCCATCGGTCAGGAGGCGGTGGCCGTCGCCATCTGCGGCAATCTGCGGGGCGAGGATGTTCTGCTTTCCACCCATCGCGGCCACGGCCACACCCTGATCAAGGGGGCCGATCCGTATGCCATGATGTGCGAGCTGTTGGGACGTGCCGACGGCACCTGCGGCGGCAAGGGCGGCTCCATGCACATCGCCGATTTCGGCATCGCCATGCTCGGCGCCAACGGGGTGGTGGGAGCCAACACGGTGATCGCGGTGGGTGCCGCCCAACGCCTCAAATATCTGCGCAGCGATCGCATCGTCGCCTGCATTTTCGGTGACGGCGCGGTCAATCGCGGCACCTTCCTGGAGGCCCTGAACTGGGCCTCCATTCACGGCCTGCCGGTGCTGTTCGTCTGCGAGGACAATCGCTATTCCGCTTCGACCCGGACCGCCGATCTCACCGCCGGCGAGGGTGCCGCCGCCCGCGGCGCAGCTCTGGGCGTCGAAACGATGGAAGCCGATGGCAACGACGTGCTGGCGCTCGATGCCACCGCCCGCGAAGCGGTCGGCCGGGTGCGCGGGGGCCGGCCGCTCCTGCTCGTGGCCCGCACCTATCGGCTGGTCGGGCATACCAGCCGTGATCCGGCGGCCTATCGGCCCGAGGAGGAGGTGGCGGCGGCCCGCGAGCGGGATCCGATCGCCCGTTGCGCCGCCCTGCTGCGCCTCGCCGGGATCGCCGAGTCCTGGCTCACCGAAACCCGGGATGCCGCCCGGGCGGAAATGGAAGCCGTCTATCTGCGCGCCAGAAACGCAGCCTGGCCGCCGCCGGACCGGGCCGCCGCCGATGTCCAGGATGTGGGCTCGCCCGCGGAGCGGCCCTTCTGATGCCTGCGGTCACCTACCTCGAGGCGGCGCGGCGGGCGCTGGCCGAGGAGATGCGGCGCGATCCCGACATCTGGGCGGTGGGCGAGGATCTCGGCCGCGGCGGGGTGTTCGGACAGTACCGGGGCCTGATCGAGGAGTTCGGGCCGGAGCGGATCATCGATGCTCCCATTTCCGAAAACTGCATCCTCGGATCCTCGGTCGGTGCGGCGATGCTGGGGGCACGGCCGGTCGTCGAGATGCGCTTCGCCGATTTCGCCCTCTGTGCCATCGACGAGCTGGTCAACCAGGCGGCCAAGGCCCGCTACATGTTCGGCGGCCAGACCCGGGTACCGCTGGTGGTCCGCGAGCCGGTGGGTCTCTGGAAATCCGCCGCCGCCCAGCACAGCCAGTCGCTGGAGGCCTGGTATGTGCACATTCCGGGGCTGGTGGTGGTGATGCCCGCCACGCCGGCCGACAATGCCGGCCTGCTCAAGGCCGCGATTCGCTGCGACGATCCGGTGGTCTACATGGAGCACAAGGATCTCTGGGGGCTCGAGGGCGAGGTGCCCGAGGAGATCGCGCCCATTCCGCTCGGCACCGCCCGCCTCGCCCGTGCCGGCCGCGATCTGACCATCGTCACCTGGTCGGCGATGGTCCACGGCGCGATGGAAGCGGCCGAGACGCTGGCAGGGGACGGTATCGAGGCGGAAATCCTCGATCTGCGCACCCTCTGGCCCTGGGACCGCGAGACGGTGTTCGAAAGCGTTCGCCGGACCCGCCGGGTGCTGATCGTCCAGGAGGCGGTCCGGGTCGGCGGCTTCGGGGCGGAGATCGCCGCCAGCCTCGCCGAGGAGCTCCACGGCGAACTGGTCGCACCGATCCGGCGGCTCGGCGCACCGCGTATTCCGGTACCCTATTCGCCGCCGCTCGAAAAGCAGGTGCGCGTCTCCGCCGGGCGGATCGCCGAGACCGCCCGCAGCCTCCTCCGCGCCTAGGAAGGATCCGATGTCGCAGCCCAACGAGATGACCGGGGGCGAGGCTCTCGCCCGCATGCTGCAGGCCCACGAGGTGGGGCCGATGTTCGGGATGGGCGGCTTCCAGCTCCTGCCGTTCTACGATGCCGTACGCCGCCTCGGCCTCGCCCATCATCTGATCAACGACGAGCGCTGCGGCGTCTTCGCCGCCGATGCCTATGCCAAGGTGAGCGGGCGGGTGGGGGTCTGCGACGCCACTCTCGGGCCGGGCGCCACCAATCTCGTCACCGGTCTGGTCGAGGCCCTGAACGCGGGATCGCCGCTGGTGGTGCTGACCGGCGACACCCACCGCCTCCATGCCGGCAAGAACATGACCCAGGAGGCCCGCCAGCTCGAGATCCTGCGACCGGCGGTCAAGGAGGTCCTGCGGATCGAGGCCATCGAGCGGATCCCCGAGCTCGTGCGTCGGGCCTTCGCGGTGGCCACCTCCGGCCGGCCCGGGCCGGTGCTGCTGGACGTTCCCGAGGATGTATGCCACGGCACCCATCCCTTCGCACCCGAGGATTTCCGGGCCGATCCCGCCACCTTCACCGCGCCTTCGCGCCGCTGCCGACCGGATCGCGCTTCCCTGGAGCGGGCGGCCGCAATGCTCGCCGAGGCGCGCCGCCCGCTGATGCTCTGTGGCGGCGGGGTACATATCAGCGGCGCTGCCGAGGCGGTGACCGGGCTCGCCGAGGCGCTCGAACTGCCGGTCGCCCATACCATGTCCGGGAAAGGGGCCATCGCCTGTACGCACCGCCTGAATGCCGGCCTGTTCGGCCGCTACGACCGCATCGCCAATGCGCTGATCGTGGAATCCGACTTTCTGCTGGTGGTCGGCTGCAAGCTCGGGGAGATCGCCACCAGGCGCTATGCCCTGCCCGGCCGCGACCGGCCCCTCGTCCACATCGACATCCTGGCCGAGGAATTCGACCGCAC
>JALSRW010000101.1 GCA_026984595.1 Alphaproteobacteria bacterium | reverse complement strand
TCTCGCCGGCGGCCGGGTCACCGCGGTCGAGCTGGCGCCGCGACGGGCGGAACGTCTGCGCGCCAATCTCGCCCGCCTCGGGCTGGAAGCGCGGGTGCTGGTGGGGGACGCGCGCAGCCTCGAGCTCGAGGAACGTTATCCCCGCATCCTGCTCGACGCTCCCTGCAGTGCCACCGGCACCATCCGCCGCCATCCGGACATCCCCTGGACCAGGCAGCCGGCGGATGTACAGCGCATGACCGCGCTCCAGGACGCTCTGCTCGACAAGGCGGTCGACCGTCTCGCCCCCGGCGGAGTGCTGGTCTACGCCGTCTGTTCGCTGCAGCCCGAGGAGGGCGAGCAGCGCATCGCCGCTCTCCTGCATCGCCGATCGGAGCTCGAGCGCGTGCCGGTCGCGGCCGCGGAACTGCGCGGCCTGCCGGTGGCCATCGACGGTACCGGGGCGGTGCGCACGCTTCCCTGTCATCTCGCGGAGAAGGGCGGCATGGACGGGTTCTTCATCGCCCGTCTGCGCCGCCGGGACGGAACCAGCCGAGGTGGATCATGGACATCCTGCCCATCCGACGCGCCCTCCTTTCGGTAGCGGACAAGCGCGGCCTTCTCGAACTCGCCCGTTTTCTGGCCGCCCGTGGGGTGGAACTGATCTCCACCGGCGGCACCGCCCGGCTGCTGGCCGAGGCCGGGCTGGCGGTCACCGAGGCCGGGCGGCTCACCGGCTTCGGCGAGTTCCTCGACGGCCGCGTCAAGACCCTTCATCCGGCCGTCCATGCCGGCCTGCTGGCGCGGCGCGACCGGCCCGAACATCTGCGGCAGCTCGAAGAGCGGAGTCTCGCCCCGATCGATCTGCTGGTGGTCGATCTCTACCCCTTCGAGGAGACCCGCGCCTCGGGAGCCGATTTCGAGCACTGCCTGGAGCAGATCGACATCGGCGGTCCGGCGATGATCCGGGCGGCGGCCAAGAACCACGCCTTCGTCACCGTCCTCACCGATCCCGCCGATTATGCCGGGCTGATGACCGCCATCGAGGAGAAGGGCGGCACCGATCTCGCCAGCCGCCGGCAGCTCGCGCGCAAGGCCTTCGCCCGCACCGCCGGCTACGATGCGGCGATCGCCGCCTGGCTGGGGGAGGAGACCGGCGAGATGCTGCCCGAGCGGCTGCCGGTGGCGGGAACCCTGGCGCGCAGCCTGCGCTACGGCGAAAACCCGCACCAGCGCGCCGCCCTCTATGCCGGCCTCGAGCGGCGTCCGGGGGTGGTGACGGCCCGCCAGCTCCAGGGCAAAGCGCTTTCCTACAACAACATCCTGGACGCCGATGCGGCCTTCGAGCTGGTCGCCGAATTCGCCGATCCGGCGCTGGTCATCGTCAAGCACAACAATCCCTGCGGCGTCGCCGAGGGCGGCGACCTGCTCGATGTCTGGCGGCGGGCGCTGGCCTGCGATCCGGTCAGCGCCTACGGCGGTATCGTCGCCCTCAATCGCCCGCTGGAGGCCGATCTCGCCGAGGAGCTCGCGCGCCTCTTCCTGGAGGTGGTGATCGCCCCCGAGGTCCGCCCCGAAGCGGCGGCACTGCTGGCCGGAAAGAAGAATCTCCGGGTCCTGGAAACCGGCGGCCTGCCGGAGAAGGGCGGCACGACGCCGCTCCTGCGCTCGGTGGCCGGCGGTTTTCTCGCCCAGGAACGGGACGCCGGCAGCCTCGATCCGGCGGCACTGCGGCAGGTGACGGCGCGGGCGCCGACCGAGGCCGAGAAGCAGGACCTGCTGTTCGCCTGGAAGGTGGTCAAACATGTCCGCTCCAACGCCGTCGTCCTGGCCCGCGGCCGTGCCACGGTGGGCATCGGAGCGGGGCAGATGAGCCGGGTCGATGCGGTGGAGATCGCCGTCGCCAAGGCCGAGCGGGAGCGTGGGGCGAGACCCTGCGTGATCGCCTCGGACGCCTTCTTTCCCTTTCCCGACGGGCTGGTGGCCGCGATCCGCGCCGGCGCCACCGCCGCCATCCAGCCGGGCGGCAGCGTACGGGACGCGGAGGTGATCCGCGCCGCCGACGAGGCCGGCATCGCCATGCTGTTCAGCGGCATGCGACATTTCCGCCATTGACGGGAACCCGTTCCGGTCCTGTGTTAACCGGAAATTCAGCTTTCGGCGCTATCCTTCGCAGGCTGCCCCGGGGCAGGTACGCGCCCCCGGCGGCAGTTTCTCGCGGAGAGCGCGCAATGATGATGGATCGCCTCGTTCTCTACCTGTTCTTCCTGCTGTTCGCGGTGAGCCTGATCTGGGAGCAGCCGGTCCCGCTCCTGGTGGGGGACTGAGCCCGGCGGCGGGCAGCGGCGCGACATCGGCGACGGCGCCGTGGTGCTTGCCGCGGCCGCCGCGGGCGGCTACATGTTGCGGTGCAATAAGAGCCAACCCGCGCGAGCGCCCTCCGGAGAACGCCCATGACCGCCTGTATCGTCGGCTGGCACCATCTGCCCTTCGCCAAGCACGAAGACCGGGATGTCGAAAGCCTCGTCACCGAGGCGGCACGGGGAGCGATGGCCGATGCCGGCATCGACCCCGAAGAGGTGGACGAGATCTATCTCGGCCATTTCAACGGCGGCTTCTCGCGGCAGGACTTCACGAGTTCCCTGGTCCTGCAGACCGACCCGGCACTGCGCTTCACGCCCGCCACCCGGGTCGAGAACGCCTGTGCCACCGGTTCCGCCGCGGTCCATGCCGGACTGCGCGCGATCGCCGCCGGAAAGGCCCGTTTCGTGCTGGTGGTGGGGGTCGAGAAGATGACCGAGCTGCCCGGCCCGGAGATCGGCCGGACCCTGCTGAAGGCCTCCTATCTCAAGGAGGAATCGGGCATCGAGGGGGGCTTTGCCGGGGTCTTCGCGCAGATCGCCCAGCAGTATTTCCAGCGCCACGGCGATCAGACCGACGCCCTGGCCGCGATCGCCGCCAAGAACCACAGGAACGGCTGCGCCAACCCCTGGGCGCAGATGCGCAAGGATCTGGGCTTCGCCTTCTGCCGCGAGGTCTCGGAGAAGAACCCGATGGTCGCTCCGCCCCTCAAGCGCACCGACTGCTCGCTGGTCTCCGACGGCGCCGCGGCACTGGTGCTGACCGATGTCGAGACCGCTCTTTCCATGCCCAAGGCGGTGGTCTTCCGGGCGGCGGTCCAGGTCAACGATTTTCTTCCGCTGAGCCGCCGGGACATCGTCCTCTTCGAGGGCTGCGAGCAGGCATGGCGCAAGGCCTTCGAGGCCTCCGGCCTGACCCTCGAGGATCTCGATCTGGTGGAGACCCACGACTGCTTCACCATCGCCGAGCTCATCGAGTACGAGGCGATGGGACTGACCCCGCGCGGCCAGGGGGCGCGGGCCGCCCTCGAGGGCTGGACCGAAAAGGACGGCAAGCTGCCGGTCAATCCCTCGGGCGGCCTCAAGGCCAAGGGCCACCCCATCGGCGCCACCGGCGTCTCGATGCATGTGCTCACCGCCATGCAGGTGCAGGGCGATGCCGGCGAGATGCAGGTGAAGGATGCCGAGATCGGCGGCATCTACAACATGGGCGGAGCCTGCGTGGCCTCCTATGTGAGCATTCTCGAAGCGCTGCGCTGAACGTTTCCGCCGGGCCTCAGGCGGCGGTCCAGCCGCCGTCGACCATCACCGTGGTGCCGGTGACATAGGAGGAGGCACCCTCGGCGGCGAGGAAGACGACCGCTCCCACCGTCTCCTCCACCCTGCCGAAGCGGCCCATCGGCGTGCGCGCCAGGAACCGCTTCGAGAGATGCTCGTGACTGGTGATACCGCGGGTGAGATCGGTGGTGATGAAGGCATAGGCCACGGCATTGACCCGCACGCCACGATCCGCCCAGTCCAGCGCCAGCGCCCGGGTCAGCATCTCCACCCCGCCCTTGGAGGCGCAGTAGGGGACCTGGCGGCGGAACGCCACCCGGCCGGCGATCGAGCTCACATTGACGATCGCCCCCCTGCCCCGCTCCAGCATCGCCGCTCCGAGATGCCGGCAGCAGCGGAAGACCCCGGAAAGATTGACATCGAGGATCTTCTGCCAGTCCTCGAAGGAAGTCTTCTCCAGCGGCGCGTAATGGGGGTCGATGCCGGCATTGTTGATCAGGATGTCGATCCGCCCGTGACGCTCGAGGACGGCGTCGCGCAGGGCGAGCACCGAAGACTCCTCGGTCACGTCGAGGGGATGCGACCAGGCCTCCCCGCCCGCTTCGCGGATCGCCGCCACCGTCTCGGCCAAGGGCTCGGGCCGGCGCCCGCCCGCCACCACCG
>JALSRW010000100.1 GCA_026984595.1 Alphaproteobacteria bacterium | reverse complement strand
GGGTCGCCACCGTGCTGCTGGTACGGGAGCCGGAAGGTTCCAGCACCGATCTGATCGAACCCGACATCGCGACCGAGGAGGACCAGCTCGGACGGGCGATCGGGGCCGGCGGGCAGGACCGCGACGGGGCCTTGGGCGGGGTGCTGATGGCGGCTCTGGCCTGGCTGCTGCTGGTCGGGCCGGCTTCCTTCCTGTTCGGCGTGTTCGGCCCGTATCGCGCCGCGCTGGGAGGCGGGGAGCTGCTGCTGGTGCTGGGCAATGCCGGCATCATGCTGTTCGGGATCGCCACGGGTGCACGGATCCTGGGGCGCCACCCGACGGCGATGCGCTGGCTCAAGAGCTATGCGTTGGCGGCGCTTGCCTGGAGCGTGGTCGAGGTGCTGTGGTATGTGTTGGCGCCGGCACCCGCGCCCTATCTGGGTGAACTCTATGCCTGGCTGGGCATGCTCCTGCTGTGGGCGCTGGCCGAGGGAGTCACCCTGCTGCTGGGCGGCGGGGGCTTCGATCTCGCGAGCTTCACGAGTCCGATCTGGCTGGTCATCCTCGGCTTCTGGCTGCGGTTTTTCGCCATCGTCGCCCTCTACGGCGTGCCCTACTTCAGCCGCCGCGCGGTGGCCCTGTTCGGCCTCACCCCGCTGCGCGAGGAGGCGCGGCTGCATCTCTGGATGCGCCGGGCGGTGATCGAGCCCTTCTACGACTTCTTCCGCCGTCACGGGGTGGCGGTGGCGGTGCTGGTGCTGGCGCTGATTTCGGTGTTCAAGGCCAGCGACGTGATCCTCACCCTGATGGCCAATCCCTTCTACATCGAGATGGGCTTCACGAAGGCCCAGATCGCCTGGGTTTCCAAGACCTTCGGGCTGTGGATGACGCTCCTGGGCGGGCTGGTCGGTGGTACCATCGTCTATCGGCTGGGGATCATGCGCTCGCTGGCCGTGGCGGTGGTGGTGATGGCCCTTTCCAACCTTTCCTTCCTGCTGCTGGCGGTCAGTGGCGATGGCGGTTCGGTGGCACTGTCCGAGTTCTCCCGGCTCGCTCTGTTCCATCTGGTGATCCTCATCGAGAATCTGTCGGGCGGGCTGGGCACGGCGGTGTTCGTGGCCTATCTCTCCTCGCTCTGCAATCTCCACTATACGGCTGTGCAATATGCCCTGCTGACCTCCTTCATGCAGCTCTTCGGCAAGTTCGTGATCGTTCCCTCCAGCGGATTCTTCGTCGAAGCCGTGGGCTGGCAGCTCTTCTTCGTCACCTCGACGCTGTTCGCGCTGCCGGCGCTCCTGCTCATCTGGCTGCTCCACCGGATGGGGGTGGAGGTGGAGCCGGTGACCGCCTGTGGGCCGTCCTCCGGCAGGGGGGGTACTTGACCGAAGCGTTTTAGATCGTTCTAACAGAGCGGAGCACCCAATATCACACGGGAGGGAACTCATGATAACCAACTGGTTACGTCGCTCTGCGCTGGCGGCCGCGGGGCTCGGCCTGCTGGCCACCGCCGCACCGGTATCGGCGCAGCAGAAGTTCGTCTCCATCGGCACCGGCGGTATCACCGGCGTCTACTATCCGACCGGCGGCGCCATCTGCCGGCTGATGAACAAGAACCGGAAGGAGACGGGCATCCGCTGTTCCGTCGAATCGACCGGCGGTTCGATCTACAATATCAACGCCATCCGTGCGGGCGAGCTGGAATTCGGTGTCGCCCAGTCCGACTGGCAGTATCATGCCTACAACGGCACCTCGAAGTTCGAGGACAAGGGACCGTTCAAGGAACTGCGAGCGGTCTTCTCGATCCATCCCGAGCCGGTGACCATCGTTGCCCGCGACGATGCCGGCATCCAGAACATCCTCGATCTCAAGGGCAAGCGGGTGAACATCGGCAACCCCGGTTCCGGTACCCGCGGCACCTGGGAGGTGATCGAGAAGGCGCTGGGCTGGAAGCGCTCGGATCTCAAGCTGGCCGCCGAGCTGAAGTCGGCGGAGACGGGTCAGGCGCTGTGTGACAACAAGATCGACGCCTATTTCTGGCTGGTCGGGCATCCCTCGGCACTGACCCAGGAAACCCTGGCTTCCTGTGCTTCGCATCTGGTCGACGCCCGGGCACCGGCACTCGACAAGCTGGTCGAGGAACGTCCGTACTACAGTTTCGCGACCATCCCGGCCGGCCTCTATCCCGGGCAGGACGAGGACGTTCCGACCTGGGGCGTGCGGGCGACCCTCGTCACCTCCACGGCCGTCCCGGAGGATGTGGTCTACAATCTCGTCAAGGCCGTGTTCGACAATTTCGATGCCTTCAAGAAGCTCCATCCGGCCTTCGGTCATCTGACCGAGAAGGAAATGATTTCCGCCTCCCTGTCGGCACCCCTGCATCCGGGTGCGGTGAAGTATTACAAGGAGCGCGGCTGGATGTAGCATCCGACGGGAGCTGCCGGGGCGGTCCGTCGAGGACCGCCCCGCGCTCCTGCCGGTCGGGTCCGGGTCTCGACGCGGAAGAAGGCCGCCGACCGGGCGGCGTTACTGCCGGGCGCGCGTGAAGCGGAGCATTCGGGCAGCCGGGGCGCGCCGACGAGGGGGGCATGTGTTCATGGCCGAAAAGATCGAAGTCCATCAGCTCGATGCCGAAGAACTCGCCGCTACCGTGGATACGGGGGCGCGCAATCCCGGCGGGTTCGCCGGCCGGCTGCTGATCGGTCTGTGCATCGCCTGGTCGCTCTACCAGATCTACATCGCCTCGCCGCTTCCCCCGCTTCTCCAGGAGTGGGCACGATCCTTCGGCCTCGAGATCCAGTTCTACATGGGCTCGGTGAAGACGCGGCGCATCCATCTCGCCTTCGCCCTCGTCCTCGCCGCTCTTGCCTTTCCGCTGCTGCGCACCAGCCCGCGCGACCGTATTCCCCTCTACGACTGGGTGCTGGCGGCGCTCGGCATCATCGTCACCCTCTACGCGGTCGTCTTCCAGACCGCCATCGCCGAGCGGTCGGGAATCCCGATCACCGCCGATCTCTGGATTTCGGCGATCGGGATCCTGTTGCTCCTGCTGACCACCTACCGGGCGCTGGGCCTGCCGCTGGTGATCGTGGTGAGCGTGTTTCTCGTCTACGTCTTCTTCGGCGACAAGGAATTCGTGCCGGAGGTCATCCAGTGGAAAGGCGCGAGCTTTTCCAAGGCCATGTGGCACTTCTGGATGCAGGAAGAAGGTGTTTTCGGCAAGCCGCTCGAGGTTTCCACCACGCTCATCTTTCTGTTCGTCCTCTTCGGCGCGATCCTCGAGAAAGCCGGTGCCGGAGGATATTTCATCAAGGTGGCCTTCGCCCTTCTGGGGCATCTGCGCGGCGGGCCGGCCAAGGCGGCGGTGGTGGCCTCCGGATTGTCGGGGCTGTATTCGGGCTCCTCCATCGCCAATGTGGTGACCACCGGAACCTTCACCATCCCGCTCATGAAGCGTACCGGCTTCACGCCGGAAAAGGCGGGGGCGGTGGAGGTGGCCTCCTCGACCAACGGCCAGCTCACGCCGCCGGTGATGGGAGCGGCCGCCTTCCTGATCGCCGAGTTCACCGGTACGCCCTACTTCGAGCTGGTCAAGCACGCCTTCGTGCCGGCGCTGATCTCCTATATCGCCCTCGTGTACATCGTCCATCTCGAGGCCCTGAAACTCGGGCTGCACGGGCTGCCCAAACCGCGGACCGGTCGTACCCCGTTGCAGTCGCTCACCCTGTTCCTGGGGGGCTTTCTCGGCACCATGATCCTGTTCATGGCGGTCTACTACGGCCTCGGCTGGATCAAGACGGTAATGCCGGACATGACCATGTGGTCGGTGATCGGGCTGTTGCTCGCGGCATATCTGCTGCTCGCCTGGAAGGCAGCCCAATACCCCGACCTCGAGCCGGACGATCCCAATGCGCCGATTACCGAGCTGCCGCGCGCCGGAGCCGTGGCCGTCACCGGTCTCTATTTCGTCCTGCCGATCGTGCTGCTGATCTGGCTGATCATGATCGAACGCATGTCGGCGGGAACATCGGCCTACTATGCGGTGGTGGCGATGAGCTTCATCGCTCTCACCCATCACGCCGTGAAGGGGCTGTTCCGCGGCAGGACCGATTTCATGGCCGGCATCCGCCGCGGCTTCTGGGACTGGGTCGAAGGGTTGATCGCCGGTGCCCGCTCGATGATCGCCATCGCCGTGGCCACCGGGGCGGCGGGCATCATCGTCGGCACCATCGGCCTCACCGGTGCCCATCAGGTGATCGGTGCCTTCGTCGAGTATCTCTCGGCCGGATCCCTGATGGTGATGCTGATCCTGGTGGCGGTG
>JALSRW010000099.1 GCA_026984595.1 Alphaproteobacteria bacterium | reverse complement strand
CCGCCTGCCGGCGGTGGAGACCCTGGGATCGGTGGCGGTGATCTGCTCCGACAAGACCGGAACCTTCACCCGGAACGAGATGACGGTGGAGAGCATCGCCGCGCCGATGCGCTTTTTCGAGGTCACCGGCGCCGGCTATGTGCCGGAGGGGGAATTCCTGCTCGACGGCCGGCCGGTCGAGCCCGAGTCCTGGCCGCAGCTCGGGCTGATGCTGCGTGCCGGCCTGCTCTGCAGCGACGCGGTGGTGCGCCGGGTCGGCGAGGAATGGGTGGCCGAGGGCGACCCCATGGAGGGGGCGCTGCTGGTGGCGGCGATGAAGGCCGGGTTCGACGTCGATTTCGAACGCCGCAACTGGCCGCGCACCGACGAGATCCCCTTCGATTCCGAACATCGTTTCATGGCCACCCTGCATCACGACCATGCGGGGCACGCCTTCGTCTTCGTCAAGGGGGCGCCGGAGCGGTTGTTCGAGATGTGCCGCTGCCAGTGGGGACCGGACGGCGAGCAGCCTCTCGATCTCGACTACTGGGTGGCGCGGATGGAGCAGATGGCCGGGCGTGGCGAACGGGTGCTGGCGGTGGCCATGAAATCCCTGCCTCCCGAGCAGACCACCCTGCGCCACGAGGATGTCGAGGAGGGCGGAATCTTTCTCGGCCTGTTCGGGCTCGCCGATCCACCGCGACCGGAGGCCGTCGATGCGGTGGCGAGCTGCCGCTCGGCCGGCATCCGGGTGAAGATGATCACCGGCGATCACGCGGCCACCGCCCGGGCCATCGCCCAGCGCCTGGGGCTCGAGAACCCGAATGCAGTGCTGACCGGCAAGGATCTGGACGCGATCGCCGACGAGGAGCTGATGCGGCGGGCCGAGGAAGTGGACATCTTCGCCCGCACCGCGCCCGAGCACAAGCTGCGTCTGGTAACGGCCCTGCAGCGCCGCGGCCAGATCGTCGCCATGACCGGCGACGGGGTCAACGACGCCCCCGCCCTGCGGCGGGCCGATGTCGGCATCGCCATGGGCCGCAAGGGCGCCGATGCGGCCCGCGAGGCGGCGGAGATCGTGCTCGCCGACGACAATTTCGCGACCATCGCCCGTGCCGTGGAGGAAGGCCGCACGGTCTACGACAACATCAAGAAATCGATCGTCTTCATTCTGCCCACCAGCGCCGCCGAGGCGCTGGTCATCGTCGCCGCCGTGCTGGCCGGGCTGGTGACGCCGATCGCCCCGGTGCAGATCCTCTGGGTCAACATGATCACCGCCGTCACCCTGTCGCTGGCACTGGCGTTCGAGCGCCCGGAACGGAACGTCATGCAGCGGCCGCCGCGCCGGCCCGGAGAGGCGCTGCTCTCGGGCTTCCTGCTGTGGCGGCTGGTGTTCGTCTCGGCGATCATGCTGGCCGGAACCTTCGCCGTGTTCTTCTGGTTGCAGCGCAACGGCGCCTCCCTGGCCGAGGCGCGCACCGCCGCGGTCAATGTGCTGGTGATGGCCGAAGCCTTCTATCTGTTCGCCGCCCGCCGCTTCCACGAGCCGGTATTCGCCCACGATGCGCTCGCGGGCATCCGGCCGACGCTGGTGGCGGTGGTGCTGGTGGTGGCCGCCCAGCTCCTCTTCACCTACTGGCCGACCATGCAGTTCCTGTTCCACTCCGCACCAGCGGATGGTGCCACCTGGCTGGCGGTGATCGCCGTGGGGCTGCTGGTGCTGGCCGCGGTCGAAATCGAGAAGGTGATCCTGCGCCGGATCATGTGAGCCGGGCCGGTTTCAGGCCGGCGCCGGCTCCGCCTCCCGCCCGACGGTGTGGACCGCTTCCAGGGTCGCCCAGAGGCTGCGCAGATCGTAGCCGGCACGTGCGGCCGCCTCGACGATCTCGGCCGGAGGGCGCTTCCGGGCGGCCAGAAACGCCCAGAGATGGCAGGAACGGGTGCCGGACCGACAATAGGCGAGCCACGGTCCTTCGCTGCTGGCGATCGCTTCGGCCATGGCCGCGATCTGATCCGGGAACAGCCCGCCCGAGCGCACCGGCACCGAGAGATAGGTGAGGCCGGCGGCACGCGCCGCCTCGGCCGCCGCGGCGGCCGGTAGCTGGTCGATCGCCTCGCCATCGGGACGGTTGTTGATGACGGTGCGGATGCCCAGCGCGGCGATCCGCGCGAAATCCTCTTTCTCGAGCTGTGGAGCGACCCAGAAATCCTCGGTCAGCCTGCGGAACTTGCCATTGTCCATGAAGTGCCTTCCCGACTCTGCGCAAAGATGCAGTGTGAGTAGCCCGCGCCTTGCTGCGGCGCAACCGGAAGACGGTCAGCCGCGCACCCGGCGGCGCCGCTTGCGCGGCGCCGGGGGCGCCCCGCCGGATCGCGAGGGCAGGGAGACGACGGCCGCGAGGCTGGGGTAGGGGGCGATGGCATGGGGAATGGCCATGGCCTGCACGAAATGCTCCTGGAAGCGGGGCTCCACCGCCGTTTCCACCTTCTCGATCCGGCGCACCAGAGCGGCGGTTTCCTCCCGCGCGGCGCGGTTCAGAAGGGCGATGCGCGCCCCGGTGCCGGCGGCATTGCCGGCCGAGGACACCCGCTCCAGCGGACAGTCCGGGATCATGCCCAGAACCATGGCGTGGAAGGGGTCGATGTGACTGCCGAAGGCCCCGGCCAGGGTCACCCGATCGACATGCTCCACGCCGAGCCGGTCCATCAGCAGCCGTGCTCCGGCGTAGAGCGCGGCCTTGGCGAGCTGAATCGCTCGCACATCGTTCTGGGTGATGCGGATCTCGGGCTCGCCCTCGTGCAGAACATAGGCGAAGGTGCGTTCTTCCGCCCGGATGCGGGGACTGCGGGCGGCGAGCTCGCCGCGGATGGTGCCGTCGGCGGCGAGAATGCCGGCGAGATACATCTCCGCCAGGGCCTCGATGATGCCCGAACCGCAGATCCCGGCGATGCCGGTGGCGCCCAGCGCCGCGCCGAAGCCCGGATCGTCCGACCAGAGCTCGCAGCCGATCACCCGAAAGCGTGGCTCCAGCGTCTCGGGGTCGATGCGCACCCGCTCGATCGCTCCGGGGGCCGCGCGTTGGCCACAGGAGATCTGCGCTCCCTCGAAGGCCGGGCCGGTGGGCGAGGAGCAGGCCAGCAGGCGCTCGCGGTTGCCCAGCACGATCTCCGCATTGGTACCGACATCGACGATCAGGGAGATCTCCTCGCGCAGATGCGGGCCTTCGGCGAGGATCACGGCGGCGCAGTCGGCGCCGACATGGCCGGCGATGCAGGGCAGCAGGTGAACGCGGGCCGCCTTGCCGGTGTTGGTGATACCGATTTCCACCGCCCGCAGGTCGAGAGGCTCGTCGGTGGCCAGGGTGAAAGGGGCTGTGCCCAGCGGCGTCGGATCGAGGCCGAGGAACAGGTGGTGCATGATCGGGTTGCCGACGACCACCAGTTCCAGAATGTCCGCGGGGTCGACGTCCGCCGATCGCGCCAGCTCGCCGATCCGCGCCGAGACGGCGTTCCGCACCGCCTCGGTCATCTCGCCGGCGCCGCCCGGGTGCATCATCGCATACGATACCCGGCTCATCAGGTCCTCGCCGAAGCGGATCTGCGGGTTCATCGCGCCGGCCGAAGCCAGCACCGCACCGCTCGCGAGATCGCAGAGATGGGCGGCGATGGTGGTGGAGCCGATATCCACCGCCACCCCGAGTGCGGCGTCGTGAAATCCGGGGCGGATCGCGACGATCTCCCGTTCCCGATGAACCGCCGCCGTCACCTTGGACCTGCCCGCGCGCAGTGCCGGCTGCAGCTCCCGGAGAACCGCCGGATCCGGTTGCAGTCGCGACAGGCCCCATTGTCGTTCGAGGGCCGCCTGGAGCCGCTGCAGGTCGCCGCGCTGGCCCTCCATCCCGGGTGGTTCGACCTCCACGAAATGGAGCCGCAGCACCGGGTCGAGCGCGATCTCGCGGGCTTCCGCGCGTTTGCGGACGAGCTGGCGATGGACCTGGCTCTCGGGCGGCACGTCGACCAGGAGATCTCCGGCGAGACAGGCCTGGCAGGCGAGACGGTGCCCGGGAGCGAGCCCCTTCCTGGCGGCGTAGCGTGCTTCGGCCGCGGTGACCGGAGTGAGATTTGCGGCTGCGCTGTCGATGCCGTGCTTGGCGAACCGGCCTTCCGCCACCGTCACCCGGCAGCGGCCGCACAGGGCACGCCCGCCGCAGACGCTGTCGAGATCGACGCCGAGTTTGCGGGCCGCGGTCAGGAGCGGCGTGCCTTCGGGAAAGCGGCCGCGCTTGCCGGAGGGGGTGAAGACGACGAGCGGGTCGCGTTCGGCCATTGCCGCTCCGCGCTCG
>JALSRW010000098.1 GCA_026984595.1 Alphaproteobacteria bacterium | reverse complement strand
GGCCACCGGTTCGCTCTGAACGATGCCGTTGCCGCAATCGATCACCCGCCGCCGGCGACGACCCCGATCGATCAGGGTGACCGTCGCCCCGCGCGCCGGTGCCCCGCTGGGACCCAGCGGCAGGAACCGGATCCAGCCGTTGTCGGCTGCCGGGCCGGCGCGGAACAGGCCGCTTTCCCGGACGCCGGAGGTGTCCGCGAACAGCAGCAGCTCGAGACAGCCGTCGCCGTCGAGATCGAGTGCCGCGGCCAGCCGATGGGCGCCCAGCGGCAGGGTGGCGGCGCCGATGTCGAGCGGCCGCCAGCCACCCTCCCGCCAGCCGAACAGGCGGTTGGGTTCGCCGCTGCAGCACAGGAACAGCTCGTCCGCACCGTCATTGTCGAAATCGGCCAGAACGGCACCGGTGACCGCCGCCGGCGCGGCCATCAGCGGCGGTGAGACATCGGCGAGACCGCCCCGCGGATCGGCCGTGAACAACCCCAGCGGGCCGTCGATGGTGGCGAGAAAGAGATCGAACCCGTCGTGCACCGGCGAACCGACCGCCGCGCCGCAGCGGGCCGAGGGCAGGGCGGTCCCGCCGCCCTTCCGGCGTTCGCCGAAGATGCCGGCGCCGTCGGGCAGGAAGAGCTGCGAGCCGCCGATCTCGCCGAATACCACCAGCGCCGCACGCTCGCCGAACAGCGGCGCGCACAGCAGGCCGCAGGCGGCAAGCATCTCGCCCAGCCCGTACTCGGCCGCCCGGTCGCGACAGGGCCCCGGGCTCGCCGCATAGAAGCAGGCCGGACCGCCGCGCGGTGCCAGCAGCAGCCCCTCGGGACGAGGCTGATCGGCGGCCAGGGTGCAGACCCGCGCTTCGCCCATGCGCGCGAGGGCGGTGCCCTGATCGCTCTCCAGCCGCTCCTCCAGCAGCCCCTCGGCGAGATCGATCAGATGGACCCGTCCTTCGCCGCCCCGCCGGGCGGTGCCGGCGAGCATGACCTCCTCCGCTCCGTCATGGTCGATATCGCAGGCGGCGAGGCTGACGGTGGTCTCCTCCGGCCCGGCCAGCGCGTCGGCGGCGCAGGAGACCGGCCCGTGCGGCGTCAGTGCGAAGAGGCGGTTGGCACCGTCTTCGACCCCCAGCAGCAGGGCGTGGGAGCCGCAGCCGTCGAGATCGGCGACACAGAGGCTGCGCACCAGGGCGCCGGCGGCGAGATCGATCGCGAGACGTTCGAACATCGGCACGCAATGCAGCCCGCCACGGATCATCGGTCAAGCCCGGCGGCCGGCACCGGCGCGATGGCGCCGGCTAATCGTATCCGGCGCGGTCGTCGTAGCCGTGGCGGTGGCTGAAATAGGCGAGGCGCATCAGGCCGATGCCCAGTGCCAGGGTCACGCCGACCCCGAGCAGCAGGGCGAGGACGCCGTGCAGGCCCAGCTCCACATCGGCCAACGCCCGCCATACGGTGAAGGCGACGGCGACCGCGGCGGCCAGCAGCAGGCCCAGTGCCGAGAGCGTGACGCAGAGACCGCGCACCGCGCTCATCGCTCCTTCAGCATGGGGAGGTCGAGGTGGTGCTGGCGGGCGCAGGCGCGGGCCTCCTGGTAGCCGGCGTCGGCGTGGCGCATGACGCCGCTGGCCGGATCGTTCCACAGGACGCGGGCGATGCGCTTTCCGGCCGCGGCGGTGCCGTCGCAGCAGACCACCATGCCGGCATGCTGGGAATAGCCGATGCCGACCCCGCCGCCGTGGTGGATGGATACCCAGGTGGCGCCGGAGGCGCAGTTCAAGAGTGCGTTGAGGAGCGGCCAGTCGGCCACCGCATCGGAGCCGTCGCGCATCGCCTCGGTCTCGCGGTTGGGGGAGGCGACCGAGCCCGCATCGAGATGATCGCGGCCGATGACGATGGGGGCCGCGAGCTCGCCCCTGGCCACCATTTCGTTGAAGGCGAGGCCGAGGCGGTGGCGCTGGCCGAGGCCGACCCAGCAGATCCGCGCCGGCAGGCCCTGGAAACGGATCCGCGCGCGTGCCATCTCCAGCCAGTTGTGGAGATGCGGATCGTCGGGGATCAGCTCCTTCACCTTCTCGTCGGTGCGGTAGATGTCCTCGGGATCGCCGGACAGCGCCGCCCAGCGGAAAGGGCCGACGCCGCGGCAGAACAGCGGCCGGATGTAGGCCGGCACGAACCCCGGGAAGGCGAAGGCCTCTTCGAGCCCTTCCTCCCGCGCCACCTGGCGGATGTTGTTGCCGTAGTCGAAGACCGGGACGCCCATCCGGTGGAAGCCGAGCATGGCCTCGACATGGGTCCGGATCGAGGCCCGCGCCGCCCGGTCCACCGCCGCCGGATCGCGTTCCTGCCGCTCCCGCCATTGCTCCAGGGACCAGCCCCGCGGCAGATAGCCGTGCAGCGGATCGTGGGCCGAGGTCTGGTCGGTCAGGAGATCGGGCCGCACCCCGCGTTCGAGGAGCCGCGGCAGGATCTCGGCGGCGTTGCCCAAAAGCGCCACCGAGACCGGACGGCGGTCGGCGAGGGAACGCTCGAGGATGGCGAGGGCCTCCTCGAGATCGGCGGTCCAGCGGTCGAGATATCCCGAACGGATGCGGAACTCGATCCGCGCCGGATCGCATTCCACCGCCAGCAGCGAGGCGCCGGCCATGGTCGCCGCCAGGGGCTGGGCGCCGCCCATGCCGCCGAGCCCGGCGGTGAGGATCCAGCGCCCCGAAAGATCGCCCCCGTAATGGCGCCGCCCGGCCTCGACGAAGGTCTCGTAGGTGCCCTGCACGATCCCCTGCGAGCCGATGTAGATCCAGGAACCGGCGGTCATCTGCCCGTACATCATCAGCCCGAGACGTTCGAGCGCGTGGAAATGCTCCCAACTCGCCCAGTGCGCGACGAGATTGGAATTGGCGATCAGCACCCGCGGCGCATCGGCATGGGTGCGGAACACCCCCACCGGCTTGCCCGACTGCACCAAAAGGGTCTCCTCCTCCGCCAGCCTCTCCAGGGTCGCGACGATGGCATCGAAACACTCCCAGTTCCGCGCCGCACGCCCCATGCCCCCGTACACCACCAGCTCCTCCGGACGCTCCGCCACCTCCGGATCCAGATTGTTCAGCAGCATCCTCAGCGCCGCCTCGATCTGCCAGTTGCGACAGCGCAGATCCCCCCCACGAGGGGCGCGGATCACACGGAAGTTCCCGGAGGTCGGGCGGCTCATGTTCCTTCTCCGATGATGCGGTCTTCGAGCAGTTCGAGAAGGGCCGAGAGCAGCCCGGCGAGCACCGGTCGCAGCCGTGCGGCCCGTTCCTCGATCCAGCTCCAGGGCGGCTCCTCGAGCATGTAGGCGGCCTGCGCGAGTTCCATCTGCAGTGCCGAGACGCCCGCCGCCGGACGACCGTAATGGCGGGTGGTGTAGCCCCCCTTGAAGCGCCCGTCGGTGACCCGGGTGAAGCCCCGCCCCGCTGCCTCCGCCAGCACCCGTTGCGCGGTCTCGATCAGGAGCGGATGGGCGCTTCGACGATCGTTGGTGCCGAGGTTGAGATCCGGCAGCCGACCCTCGAACAGGCGCGGGATCCTCGAGCGGATCGAATGGCAGTCGTAGAGGAGGACGTGATCGAAGCGGCGGCGCAGCCGCGCGAGCTGGCGATCGATCGCCTCGTGATAGGGCTTCCAGTAGTCCGCCAGGCGCGCACTGCATTCCGCGGCGTCGGGTTCCTTTCCCTCGAGATAGAGGGGTCGCCCGTCGAAATCGGTCAGGGGACAGAGACCGGTGGTGTTCCGTCCCGGATAGAGGGAACGGTCGTCGGGCGGCCGATTGGGATCGATCAGATAGCGCGAGAAACGGGCCCGGACGATGGTTGCGCCGGGTAGCAGATCGGCATAGAGGCGATCGAGGTGCCAGTCGGTGTCGGTGCGGGCCCGGCCGGTCGCCGTCAGCCGCGCTTCCACCGCCTCCGGCAGCCAGATGCCGACATGGGGCTGTGCCAGCAGCAGCGGGCGGTCACCTTCGATCACCTCGATGCAGGCCGCGTTCACGGGCGCCTCTTCCGGTTGCCGTTTCCTTCGGGGCTTGGCAGCGGAATATGTATATGCAAATCTCGCGACTGTCCACCGAGGAGAGAGACGACGAAGGCATGGACGAGGCGGTGGAAAGCGACGGGGACATGGAGCGGCGGGACGAGAGCGGGCTTCCCGCCTACGAGCGGATCAAGGCGGCGATTCGGACCCGCATCCGCGAGGGCGAATGGGGACCCGGCGAGCCGATTCCCGGCGAATCGGAACTGGCGGCGAGCTTCGGCGTTTCGCGGCTGACCGCCCATCGCGCTCTGCGCGAGCTGGCCCGCGAAGGGGTGATCGAG
>JALSRW010000097.1 GCA_026984595.1 Alphaproteobacteria bacterium | reverse complement strand
CCTCGAGGCCATGCTGGAAGCCTGGAAGCGGGTCGCCCCCACCGTCGATCGCGACCGGATCGCCCCCTGGTGGGCGCAGATCGACCGCTGGCGGGCCATCGACAGTCTGCGCTTCAGGCAGACCGGCGAGGCGATCAAACCGCAGTACGCGATCCGGCGGCTCTACGAGCGGACCCGCGACCGCGATCCGTTCATCACCACCGATGTCGGGCAACACCAGATGTGGGCGGCCCAGCATTTCCGCTTCGAGAAGCCACGCCGCTGGCTGACCTCGGGGGGGCTCGGCACCATGGGCTACGGTTTTCCGGCCGCCCTCGGGGTGCAGGTGGCCCATCCCGACGCCCTGGTGATCAACATCTCCGGCGATGCTTCCTGGGTGATGAACATGCAGGAAATGTCGACCGCCATGCAGCATCGCCTGCCGGTCAAGGTCTTCCTCATCAACAACGGCTACATGGGCATGGTCCGCCAGTGGCAGGACTTCTTCCACGGCAGCCGCCGTGCCGAAAGCTACATGGACAGCATGCCGGATTTCGTGAAGCTCGCCGAAGCCTTCGGCGCCAAAGGCCTGCGCGCGACCACCCCGGACGAGCTGGATGCGGTGATCGATGCCATGCTCGAAAGCGACGGGCTGGTACTCGCCGACATCCGGGTCGAGGAGGTCGAGAACGTCTACCCGATGATCCCGGGCGGGGCCGCCCACAACGAGATCAAGCTGTGCCCCGAGGACGATGCCGGCCACCGACCTCTTTCCGAGGACGGGATGGTCCTGGTCTAGAGCGCGAATTTCCGAAACGAAACGACGGAGGCTGCGCCGGCGGGCGGTCCAGAGCGCCCCGCGCAGCCCGACGAGGCGGCGAAGCGACATGAACATGGAAGAAGAAAGGCGCCACACCATCGTTGTCCTGGTCGACAACGAGGCCGGAGTGCTGGCACGGGTGATCGGACTGTTTTCCGGACGCGGCTACAACATCGACAGCCTCACCGTGGCCGAGATCGACCCGGTCCGCAAGCTGTCGCGGATCAACATCGTCACCACCGGCACCGAGCTGGTGATCGAGCAGATCAAGGCCCTGCTGTCCAAGCTGGTGCCGGTGCATCGGGTGCAGGATCTGACCAAGGAAGGGCCGCATGTGGAGCGCGAGCTGGCTCTGGTCAAGGTCAACGGCGACCGGGAGAGACTGGTGCAGGCGCTCCGGATCGCCGATTTCATGCATGCCCGTCTGGTGGACAGCACACCCGGCAGCCTGGTGTTCGAGCTCACCGGCAGCAGCGAGGAGCTCGACGCCTTCATCGGTCTCGTCGAACCGGTGGAGGTGAGCCGTGCCGGGGTGGTCGCCATCGGTCGCGGCGACATGATCCTGAACGGTATTCCACAAGACAGCGACTAGAGCCGAGGGGGGAGCCCGAAGATGCGCGTCTACTACGATACCGACGCCGATCTCAACCTGATCAAGAGCAAGAAGGTGGCCGTGATCGGCTACGGCAGCCAGGGGTTCGGCCATTCCAACAACCTCAAGGACAGCGGCGTCGCCGAAGTGGTGGTGGCTCTGCGCGAGGGCTCGGCCTCGCGGGCCAAGGCGGAACGCGCCGGTCTCCGGGTGATGACCCCGGCCGAAGCCGCGGCCTGGGCCGATGTGGTGATGGTGCTGGTGCCGGACGAACTGCAGGCGGATCTCTACCGCGACGAGCTCGGTCCCAACATGCGCCAGGGTGCGGCGTTGATGTTCGCCCACGGCTTCAACATCCATTACCGGCTGATCGAGCCGCGCCCCGATCTCGACGTGCTGATGATCGCCCCCAAGGGACCCGGTCATCTGGTGCGTTCGGAGTACCAGCGTGGTGCCGGCGTGCCCTGCCTGCTGGCGATCCATCGGGATGCCAGCGGCATGGCCCATGATCTCGGCCTTTCCTATGGTGCCGCCATCGGCGGCGGTCGCGCGGGCATCATCGAAACCAGCTTCCGCGAGGAGGTGGAAACCGACCTGTTCGGCGAACAGGTGGTGCTCTGCGGCGGCCTCTGCGCGCTCATCAAGTCCGGCTACGAGACCCTGGTGGAGGCCGGCTACGCGCCCGAGATGGCCTATTTCGAGTGTCTCCACGAGGTCAAGCTGATCGTCGACCTCATCTACGAGGGCGGCCTCGCCAACATGCGCTATTCGATCAGCAACACCGCCGAGTATGGCGACTATACCCGGGGGCCGCGGGTCATCGACGAAAAGGTGCGGGCCGAGATGAAGCGGATCCTGGCGGAGATCCAGGACGGCCGCTTCGCCCGCGAATGGGTGCTCGAGAACAAGGCCAGCCAGGCCCATTTCAAGGCGCGCCGCCGCCAGGAAGCGGAGCACCCGATCGAGGAGGTGGGGGAAAGACTGCGCGCCATGATGCCTTGGATCGGCGCCAGCAAGCTGGTCTCCGGCACCAAGGACTGAGGACCGCCGCGCATCGCTGCCTGTGCTAGGCTGCCTGCGGCAGCCTGGCACGGTCGAGGCGCATGAAGGCAGATATCGGACAGCCGCCGCTGCTCTCGGTGCGGGGGCTGGGCAAGACCTACCGGGTCGGCGCGATCGAGATCCATGCCCTGCGCGGCGTCGATCTCGAGGTCGCGGCCGGGGAGCTCCTGGTGCTGCTGGGACCCTCGGGAAGCGGCAAGACGACCTTTCTCAACATCTTGGGCACGCTCGACCTTCCCAGCCGCGGAAGCGTTCGGTTTCGCGGGGAGGAGCTTACCAGTCTCGGCGAGCGCGAGCGCACCCGCTTTCGCCGCCACCATCTGGGCTTCGTGTTCCAGTTCTTCAATCTCATGCCGAGCCTCACCGCCCGCGAGAACGTG
>JALSRW010000096.1 GCA_026984595.1 Alphaproteobacteria bacterium | reverse complement strand
CGCTGGTGACCGAGATCGCGACCCGGCCGATGGCACCGGAGGAGGCCCTGCGGATGGTCGGCCTCGGGCATCGCCTCGAGCATTTCCCGGCCCAGCTCTCGGGCGGCGAGCAGCAGCGGGTGGCGATCGCCCGGGCCATCGCCAAGCGGCCGGGGCTGCTCTTGTGCGACGAGCCCACCGGCGCACTCGACAGCGCCACCGGCATCGTCGTGCTGGAGGCCCTGCGGCAGACCGCGCGGGAGATCGGCGCGACCACCCTGATCGTCACCCACAATGCGGCCATCGCCGCCATGGCCGACCGCGTGGTACGCTTCGCCGACGGCCGCGTCGTCTCCGTCACCCGCAACCCGCAGCCGGTCGAGCCGGCGGCGCTGAGCTGGTAGCCGCATGCGCACCCTGCACCGCAAGCTGCTGCGCGATCTCTGGCGGATGCGTCTGCAGGCGCTGGCGATCGGCCTCGTCATCGGCTCCGGCATCGCCGTCTTCGTCATGATGCTGGGAGCGATGGCCTCGTTGGAGGCGACCCGCGATGCCTACTATGCGCAGAGCCGGTTCGGGCAGCTCTTCGTCCATGCCGAGCGGGTGCCCGCGGCGGTGGGGGAGGCGCTGGAGCGTATCGATGGCGTGGTCGCCGCGGAAACCCGGATCACCGGCTCCGCCACCCTGACCTTCGCCGATTTCGTCGAGCCGGTGACGGCCCGGCTGGTCTCGGTACCCGAACGCGGTGGACCCCTCCTCGACCGCCTGGTGATCCGGCAGGGGCGCGCTCTCGCCCCCGACGGACGGGACGAAGCGCTGGTCAACGAAGCCTTCGCCGAGGCCCACGCGCTGCGGCCGGGAGACCGCATCCTCGCCAACATCAACGGCCGGCAGCGGCGCCTGTCCGTGGTCGGCATCGCGCTGTCGCCCGAATTCGTCTACGCCATCCCTCCCGGTGCTCTGCTGCCCGACGACCGCCGCTTCGGCGTGCTCTGGCTGAGCCGCAGCACCCTCGAGGCGGCCTTCGATCTCGAAGGCGCCTTCAACGATGCGGTACTGTTCCTCGCCCCGGAAGCGGATCCGGAGGCGGTGCGCGCCGCCGTCGACCGGCTGCTGGAGCCCTATGGAGGGCTGGGCGCCTACGATCGCAGCAACCAGCTCTCGGCCTTCTTCGTCGACAACGAGATCCGCCAGCTCCGCACCCTGGCCGCGGTTCTCCCCAGCGTCTTTCTGGTCGTCGGCGCCTTTCTGCTGCAGGCCATGTGCCGCCGGCTGGTGGACACCGAGCGCGAGCAGATCGGCGTCCTCAAGGCCTTCGGCTATGCCGACCGCACGATCGCCACCCATTATCTCACCCTGGCCCTGCTGATCGGTCTCCTGGGCGTGGTGCTCGGGCTGTTGGCGGGAAGCTGGACCGCCGGCCGCATCACCGAACTCTACACCCGGTTCTTCCGCTTCCCGCTGCTCCGCTACCGGCTCGAGCCCTGGGTCTATGCGGTGGCCACCGCGCTCGGTCTGCTCGCCGCCGTGCTCGGGGCCTGGCGC
>JALSRW010000095.1 GCA_026984595.1 Alphaproteobacteria bacterium | reverse complement strand
CGGACGACGACCGGTGCCGCCTCGGCTCGCGAGCGGCTCGGGAAGGTCAGAGAGAAAGGCGGTTGGGAGGATGGAGCAGAACCGCCGGCAGATGCAGCTTGAGGGTCCAACGCAGGGGTAGCGGGTCGGTATCCGCGTTCGGCCCCCCGGGATCCCGCTGGAAGATCGGCAATGCGACGAGGGAGCAGGAGCCGTGCTGGCCGCAGGGGAGGATGGCTCCGACACAATCATGACTGCAGGCGTGGACCGGTGTCTGTTGCGTGACGACCGCACCCTCGATCCACCAATCGGCGGGGCCGGCGGCTTCGAGCGGCACGGCCGAGGCGAGGCCCAGCAGCAGGAAAACCAGCGTGCGCAGGGCGACGAAAGCCCGGTGGCGTCTCCGTCGGTCGTTCCACTTCGCCATGCGCTCGGTTCCTTTCGGAGCACCGCGTCCAACCGTGATGATGGGTACCGCCGCGACCGGATTCAATGACCCGTGGTGGTCACGGAGGTCGCAGGTCGTCGCATCTGCGGTGGCAACTGTAGCTCCCGTGCACTAGTGCAGCTTGGCAACTCCCGATACGCTCCTCGCACAGACAGATGTTCGAGAAGGACGGTGGCACGGAGCGTGAAGTCTCCATCTGGGGATCCTCGCATGCCGAGCAGCCAGAGAAAAGTCGCCGCAATCGCTTCTGCCGCGCTCTCCCTGCTGCTGCCGGGAGCGGCCGCGGGCGCCGGGTTCGCGCTCAAGGAGCAGTCGGCCACCGCCCTCGGCAATGCCTTCGCCGGCGCCACCGCCGCCGCCGAGGATCCGAGTTTCATGTTCTTCAACCCGGCCGCCCTGGCCTACCAGGAAGGTGGCCAGGTGCAGTTGGTGGTCAGCCGCATCCTGCCCCGATCGAAGCTCGAAAAGGCCCGCGCGACCACCGTCACCGCCACCGCGGTGGGTGGACGCAGCAGCAAGGGCGACATCGCCGAGGACGAGACCGTGCCGGCCCTCTATGCCACCTATGCTCTCGACGATGTCTGGCGCTTCGGCCTCGCGCTGACCGTGCCCTACGGTCTCGAAACCCACTATCCGGATGGCTGGGTGGGCCGCTATCACGCCATCGATTCCGAGCTCCGGACGGTCGATATCGGTCCCACCGTGGCGGTGCGACCGGTACCCTGGCTGAGTCTCGGGCTCGGCGCCCAGGTCCAGTACATCGACGCCAGGCTGACGAACGCGGTCGATTTCGGCACCATCGGCGCGGCTGCCGGGATCCCCGGCGCGGTGCCCACCACCCAGGACGGACGCAGCCGGCTGGAAGGCGACGACTGGGCCTTTGGCTTCACCCTCGGGGCCATCCTCGAGCCTTGGCGGGGCACTCGTCTCGGCATCGGCTACCGCTCCGAGATCGACCACAATCTCGAGGGCGAGGTCGATTTCACGCTCGACGACGCGGGCATCGGCGCGGCCCTGTCGGCGGCCACCGGACGTTTCGTCGACAGCGACGCTTCCGCCCGCCTGACCACGCCGCAGAGCGTCTCCTTCGGCATCTTCCAGCAGGTCAACGAGCAATGGGCGGTGATGGCCGACGCCGTCTATACCGACTGGAGCGAGTTCGACGAGTTGCGGATCGAGTTCGACAATCCCGCCGAACCCGACAATGTCACCGAGGAAAAATGGCGGGGGAGCTGGTTCTATGCGGTCGGCGCGACCTATCGTCCGCGCGAGGATCTCGCGTTGCGCTTCGGCATGGCCTACGACCAGACCCCCATCCGCACCCGCTACCGCACGCCGCGTATCCCCGGCAACGACCGCTTCTGGCTGACCGCGGGCCTGTCCTGGACACCGGCCCCCTGGTTCGACCTGGCCCTCGGCTATACCCACATCTTCGTCGATGATTCGGAGGTCCGCCAGGAGACCGCGGGTGTCGGCAACACCTTCCGTGCCGAGCTCGATGCCAGCTACGAGAACAGCATCGACATCGTTACCCTGAGCGCCCGGCTGCGCTTCTGATTCTCGTGATTCTCGTGAGTTTCAGCCGCGGCTTTCGTGCTCGCGCAGCCTGGGCATCATCTCGGCGAAGTTGCAGGGCCGGTAGCGGATGTCGAGCTGGCTCTGCAGGATCTCGTCCCAGGCATCGCGGCAGGCGCCGGGCGAGCCGGGCAGGCAGAAGATGTAGGTGCCGTTCGCGACCGCCGCATCGGCGCGCGACTGGATGGTCGAGGTGCCGATCTTGGCATAGGACAGCCAGCGGAACAGCTCGCCGAAACCGGGAATGTGCTTTTCCGCGATCCGGGCCAGCGCCTCGGGTGTCACGTCGCGCCCGGTCACCCCGGTGCCACCGGTGGTCAGCACCACCTCGATGCCCGGATCTTCCGACCAGGCCCGCAGCCGCGCCACGATCTCCTCGATCTCGTCGCGGACGATGGCCCGCGCAGCGAGGATGTGGCCGGCCTTCTCGAGACGCTCGACGAGAAGGGCGCCGGAGCGGTCGCTCGCCTCGTCCCGGGAATCGGAGATCGTCAGTACGGCGATGCGCAGCGGGCGGAAGGGAACCGTTTCGTCAATTCGACCGGGCATCGCGCCACATCTCCGCCGCCTCGAGGGGAACGTAGGTCGGCCAGGCATTGGCGGCCAGGGCCTCGAGCGAGGGAACCCGCTGGCCGAGGCGGATGCGGTAGGCCCAGAGATTGGCCAGCACCTTCTTGACGTAGAGACGGGATTCCGCCACCGGCACGCTTTCCAGATAGAGGAGCGGGTCGTCCCCGAAGCGCTGCAGCCGCTTGTCCCAGCGCTTGAGCCGGCTGAGCCCGGCATTGTAGGCCAGCGCCAGATGAATGAGGCTGCGCCCGCTCAGCTCCTCTTCGAGGAGTTGGGCGACATAGGCCTGCCCGATGGTCAGGTTCTTGACCGGATCGCGAAGTTCACGACGCCCGCGATAGCGGATGTTGCCGTTGCTGGCGACGCGCACCGCGGTCGCGGGCATGATCTGCATCAGGCCCAGCGCGCCGCGCGCGCTCTCGGCATTGGGATCGAAACCGCTCTCGGCACGGGCCAGCGCGAACAGCAATGCCCGGTCGACCCGGTACCCTCCTTCCGGCTGCCAGGCGGGAATGGGGAACATGGCGCCGTCGTGACGGCGGCCGTCGATCAGGCGCAGACGCTGTGCCACCCGCATCTGGGCGGCCGGCAGGCCGACGCTTTCCGCCAGCGCGGCCAGGGCCCGGAGCAGCCGCGGGCGGGCGCGCGCCGCGAGTTTGCGGATCTCGGCCTCGGCCAGGCGCGACTGCCCGACCTGGGCCAGGGCCAGCGCCCGGCGCGATCCCGGAAAGCGGATCAGCAGCGAGACCAGCTCGTCGCGCAGCCCCGGTTCGTCCCATTCGAAGCGGATCGGCTGCCCCAGCGTGGCCTGGGCGATCAGCCCGTAGAACCCGTCACTGGCGGAGGCGCTCAGACGCAGGAACCGGGCCGCGAGTTGCGGCCTGCCGGTGACCAGATGGGCTCGCGCGGCCCAGAAGGCGGCCGCCGCCCTGCCCTCGTGGTCGGCGAGGCTGCTGGTGGCCAGAGCGGAGAAGTGACGTGCCGCGGCGGCCCGATCCCCCAGCCGCCAGGCGGCCAGGCCGGCGGTCCAGTGCAGGCCCGGCAGAATCTCGCCCGAGCGTTCGGCGGCGGCCGCGGCCAGACGATAGGCGGCCGCATCCCTGCCATCGGCGAGATAGCCACGGGCCACGATCCAGGCTCCACGATCGCGCAACCGAACGTCGCGGACATGCGCCTTCGAGGCATTCTTCAGGAGCGTGGCCGCTTCCGCGGTACGGCCCGCCGCCACCGCCCGCGCGATCCGGCGCAGCCAGCGGCGCGCCTGCGGGGGAAGCGTTTCCGCGGCGCTCGCCTGCTTGCCCGGCTCGCGCAGATTCTGTCCGGCACCGGCCAGATAACCGTTGAGCGGTCGGGAGGGCGGGGCGGCACCCGGCGGTCGCCGCTTGACGGCCAGCCTGTAGATGCGACCGGCCTCGGGCAGATCGGCATAGGCGGCGAGCCAGGCCCGGAGCTCGCTGTAGCGCGAGCGATAGGCGGTGGGGTGGAGGTAGCGTTGGGCCAGCACATGTCCCATCAGGAGCTTGCTGCGCAACTGCCCGATCAGCCGGTCGGCCTCCCGCCAACGTCCCTTTTCCTGGACGGCGAAAATGCGTCGGTAGAGATCGGCGTCGCGGCGGGACAGCGGGCGCGGCAGGCGGTCGAGGACCACCGGCGGCTCGATCCGCGGTACCAGCCGGGCGAGCCGGGTTCCCTGCGCGTCGTCGGCCCGCGGCCCGACACTGACCGCCACCATGCCCAGCCACAGAAGGCCCAGCAGCAGCGAAAGCCGCGGCAGGGCGAGATCCGTTCTTCCGCTCATGGGCGCCCT
>JALSRW010000094.1 GCA_026984595.1 Alphaproteobacteria bacterium | reverse complement strand
GGGCCCGACTTGTTCTCGCTGTCCGGGGTGAGCGAATGGCAGAGGCGGCATTTGCCGAACAGCTTCGGTGCGCCCGTGTGCGCGGCGATGCGCTGGGTCTCGGTGATCCAGGTCTGGGTCGGTCCGGCAAGCTGGTCTCCGCGCTCCGCATCCCATACCCGGAGCGCGCCGTCGCCGTGGCCGGAATAGAGGGTGCGCCCATCGGCGGCGAAGGCGAGGGCCCACACCGGCCCCCCGGCCGAACGCAGCACCCGTTCGCTCGCGAGATCACGGGCGTTCCAGATGTAGATCGTGCCGGCCGCGGTGCCGCTCGCGATGCGGCCGCCATCGGTTGTGGCGGCGAGCGAGAGGACGGGCTTTTCCTGACCCTCGAGCCGGAACAGTTCGCGCCCGTCCTCGACGCTCCAGCCGCGGATGGTGCCGTCGATCGAACCCGTGAGGAGGATCTCTCCACGGGAGAGCAGACGGGTTATGGGAAAGCCGTTGCCGTCGGACCGCCAGAGCAGGCGCCGCGTCTCGAGGTCCCACAGGGTGAGCGCTCCTTCCTGATCGGAAGCGGCAAGCTTGCGGCCATCCGCCGCAAAAGCGACGCCGGTATAGCGCCGCGGCGGCGCTCCGAAGCTCGCCAGCTGCTCCGCCTCGGGAACGCGCCAGAGCAGGACGCGGCCGTCCCAGCCGGCGGTCGCGGCCATCCGACCGTCGGGCGAAAGCGCGACCGCCACCGCCTTGGCCTCGTGGCCACGGGCAAGCGCGCGCGGTCGGCCGGTTGCCAGGTCCCAGATCCCGAGGCGGCCGTCGTCGCCGGTCGAGCTGAGAAACCGCCCGGAAGGTGCGAAGGCGACGTCGTTCACGGGTCCCCGGTGACCCATGAGCCGCAGCCTCGGCATTCCCGTTGCCGGATTCCACAGCACGACGCTGTAATCGAAGCCGGCGGTGGCGAGGCCGGCCTCCGCCGCCGCGATGCCCTTGACCGGCCCGCCATGCCCGACGAAGGGCGTCGGTTCCGCCTCCGCCGCAAGGGAGGCCAGAAGGGCGGCGGCCCACACCGGGACCGCGAGGCTCCGCATCCGAGGCGTGGGTTCGATGGCCCGCAACATGTTGTCATCCCCGCGAAGAGCCGTGCTCGAAGCTTCGCTGTCTGAGTTCCCGTCCCGGCTCCGGCGTGCGCCACTCCTCTTTCCCGCCAGGCCGCGGACGGGGGACGAGCTCGCCCGTCTCGGCATCGACGTACAGCACGCCGATCTGGAAGGCGACGTTGCCCGCATCCTCCGGCATCATGACGGTAACCGCGTAGAGGCGCCGATCTCCCCGCTCCAACGTGCGGACGGCGAGGACCTCGACCCCGTAGCGCGCGGCAAGCCGCTTTGCGACCTCCTCAGGAGTGAGCGATGCCTGCCCCCGCGCCGCGCCGAGCCCGAGCGCGAGGAGAAAGGCCAGGGCGAACGCCGCAGGCCTACTCCGCCGGCTGCGCGACCCGTCCCTTGGCCTCGAGCTCCTCGACCCACAGGTCGTGGTGCTCGCGCGCCCAGTTGAGGTCGACCTCGCCGCTCCACATGGCATCGAATGCGCCCTCCATGCCCAGGGTTCCGATGTAGATGTGGGCGATGATGACCGCGATCATGAACACGCCCACCACGCCGTGCCAGACGAGTGCGAGCTGCTGTTCCTGGATCGGGGAGAGCTCGGTGGGAAGCTCGGTGCCGAACCAGGCATTGAGCACGGAGAAGGTATCGGCGAAGAAGGAGAACTGATAGGGGAACAGGAGCTCGAGGCCGGAGAGGCTCAATGACGTGCCGCCGAGCACCACGATCCAGAAGACGAGCTTCTGCCCGGCGTTGAATTTCCTGGCGTGCGGATGGCCGCCGCCGAACAGCCCGCCGCCGCGGAGGAGCCACTGGATGTCGTAGCGGTTCGGCAGATTGAACCACACCCACTGCAGGAAGATGAGCGCGATCCCGAGCATGAAGGCGAAGGCGAGATAGTTGTGGGCGAGCTTGCCCCACATGGTGAGCTCGGCGAACCGCGCCTTGCCCAGAAGCGGCATAAGCAGTTCGCGTCCATAGAGCATGTTGAGGCCGGTGAGGCCGAGGACGATGAACGAGATCGCCGTCGTCCAGTGAACGAACCGTTCGAAGAAGCCGAAGCGGGGGATGCGGATGCCCGAAAAGCCCTGCTCGACCCGGACGCGTCCGCGCAGGATGAAGAACACCGCGAGCAGAACTACGACGAGGACCAGGAACCATCCCGCATAGGCCCGATAGGGGCCTTGACGCACGGTGCGCCAGTTCTCGCCCTCGCTCTGCACCAGCTGACTGGCGAGAGGATTGGGAATCGATACCGTGCCCCGTTCACCGCGACGGATCTTGCGCCAGATGTCGCTGCGGCTCTCTTCGGGGAGTATGTTCACGGGCGGCGGCTGCTCGGGCTCGCCTACCGCGGCGCCGCCCGGCGGACGCACGCTCGGCGGGGCCGTGGTCTGAGCCAGGACCACGACGAGCGGGGCGACAAAGAAAAGGACGGAAAGGAAAAGAAGTGCGAACGAACGCCAGGGTGAGCCGCGGCGGGGCATGTCCACCTCTCCTCGTCAGACGTGACCGTGCAGGCGCGCGCGCAGACGCGTGCGTTCGATGATCTCGGGATCAACGGGCTGGTCCGGCTTGCCGAGATAGCGCCCCTTTTCGAACAGCAGCGGACGCTCGGCGAGGGGGCGATCCTTGAACCCCCACACCGCCCAGAGCACGGCGAGCAGGAGCGCCAGGGCGAGGACGACGCGCATCAGGATCGCGGCTCCTCCCGAGGACTGCGTGGAATCCGAAGGTTGCGCCATGGTATCGGGCTCCTCCACCTGTCGCAGGCGCTTTTCGACAAAAAGCGGCGAGGTTCAACCCCGCCGCCCGGAAGCTGGAAGAGGGCGGGGTCGGGGGTTGCGCGACCCCCGACCCGCTGACCTCAGATGCCGCCCTTGATCTGGTAGGCCGTGCCCCAACCCCAGGCGCCCGAACCGAAGCCGCGGGCGACCACGCGCTCGCGGTAGATGTCGGCGATGACATCGCCGTCGCCGGCCAAGAGCGCCTTGGTCGCGCACATTTCGGCACACAGGGGCAGCTTGCCCTCGGCAATGCGGTTGCGGCCGTACTTGCGGAACTCGGCCTCGCTGAAGTTGGGCTCGGGCCCCCCGGCGCAGAAGGTGCACTTGTCCATCTTGCCGCGGGTGCCGAAGTTGCCCGCCTGCGGATACTGCGGCGCCCCGAAGGGACAGGCGTAGAAGCAGTAACCGCAGCCGATGCAGAGGTCCTTGTTCCAGAGCACGATGCCCTCGGCGGTCTGGTAGAAGCAGTCCACCGGGCAGACCGCCATGCAGGGCGCATCCGAGCAGTGCATGCAGGCGACCGAGATCGACCGCTCGCCGGGCACGCCGTCGTTGATGGTCACCACACGGCGCCGGTTGATGCCCCAAGGCACCTCATGTTCGTTCTTGCAGGCGGTGACACAGGCGTTGCACTCGATGCAGCGCTCGGCGTCACAGAGGAAACGCATACGTGCCATGGTTCAGCCTCCTCACGCCGGGACGATCCGGCACAGCGTGGTCTTGGTCTCCTGCATCTGGGTGACCGAGTCGTAGCCGTAGGTCTGGACCGTGTTGCTCGCCTCACCCAGCACGTAGGGGTCGGTGCCCTCCGGGTACTTGTACCGGCGGTCCTCACCCTGCCACCAGCCACCGAAGTGGAAGGGCATGAAGGCCACGCCGCGCCCGACCCGTTCGGTGACCATGGCCATGACCAGCACGCGTCCGCCTTCCGGGCCCTCGACCCACACCATCTGTCCGTCGCGGATGCCGATGTTGTTGGCGTCGTAGGGATTGACCTCGACGAACATGTGCTGCTGGAGCTCGGCCAGCCACGGGTTGGAACGGGTCTCTTCGCCGCCGCCCTCGTACTCCACGAGACGTCCCGAAGTCAGGATGATCGGGAAGTCCTTGGAGAAGTCGTTCTTCTGGATGGAGGCGTAGCGCGTCGGCAGCCGGTAGAACTTCCGATCCTCGTAGGTGGGATAGTCCGCCACGAGATCCCGCCGCGGCGTGTAGAGCGGCTCGCGGTGGATGGGGATGGGATCGGGGAAGTTCCACACGTAGCAGCGCGCCTTGGCGTTGCCGAAGGGCGCACAGCCGTGCTTGAGCGCGACCCGCTGGATGCCGCCCGAGAGGTCGGTCTTCCAGTTCGTCTTCGGGCCGGCGATGGCCTCGATGGTGGCCCGTTCCTCCTCGGTGAGATCCTTATCCCAACCGAGCCGGGTCAGCATCTCCATGGTGAACTCGGGATAGCCGTCCTTGATTTCCGAGCCCACGGAGTAGCTGCCTTCGGCCAGCAGGTTCTCGCCTTCGTATTCGACACCGAAGCGCGCTCG
>JALSRW010000093.1 GCA_026984595.1 Alphaproteobacteria bacterium | reverse complement strand
AAAAAGGGCCACGGAGTTTCTACTTCAGCGAAAGGGAATCCCGCGCTCTTCCTCGATCTACAAGCGCATCGCACGGAAGGTATCGCTCAAGGGATGCCGGGATCCTGCCTTCCGGCAGTTGCGAGAGCGCCTCGGCCAGTGGTTCCGCTGAACGGAGGCACGCAGGAGGACCGCTCGGCTTGTCCTAGCTGTACGGGTCGGCGGCGTCGCGCAGGCCGTCGCCCAGGAAATTGAAGGCCAGGACGACGATGATCACCGGCACCACCGGCAGCATCAGCCAGGGATAGAGTGCCACCACATTGACGTTCTGGGCGTCGTTGAGCAGCACCCCCCAGCTCGTCATCGGCGCCCGCACCCCGAGGCCGAGGAAGGAAAGGGCGGTCTCGCCGAGAATCATCGAGGGAATGGAAAGGGTGGCGGAGGCGATCAGATGGCTGGCGAAGGAGGGGATCAGATGGCGGCCGATGACCCGCGCCGGCCCCGCCCCCATGAGCCGCGCCGCCTGCGCGAAATCCTCCTCCCGGAGTGCCAGGATCTTGGAGCGCACGGCACGCGCCAGACCGGTCCAGTCGATCAGCCCGAGAATGATGGTGATGCCGAAGTAGACCCAGAGCGGATCCCACCAGACCGGCATCGCCGCCGACAGCGACAGCCACAGCGGAATGGTGGGAAAACTGCGGATGACCTCGATGCTGCGCTGGACGATGGTGTCCACCCAGCCGCCGTAATAGCCCGAGAGGCCGCCGAGGACGAGGCCCAGCAGAAAGCTCACGGCGATGCCGAAGATGCCGACGGTGAGCGAGACCCGCGCCCCGTAGAGGATGCGGGAGAAGAGATCGCGCCCCAGCCGGTCGGTGCCCAGCAGAAAGAGCGTGCCGCCCTCGGCCGGACAGACCAGATGCCAGTCCGCGGGCCACAGGTTCCAGAAGCGGTAGGGATCGCCGCGGCAGAAGAAGCGCAGCGGCTCCACCCGCTCGCGGTTCTCGGTGTAGATCCGCTTGAGGGTGGTCATGTCCAGGGTCATCTCGTAGCCGTAGACGAAGGGGCCGACGAAGCGTCCCTGGTCGAAGAAACGGATGGTCTGGGGCGGGGCGAGGATGAAACCGGGGTTGCGGGTGTCCTTGCCGTAGGGCGCCAGCACCTCGGTCACGAACAGGGAAGCATAGGCGGCGGCGAGCAGCCAGAGCGATGCGAGCGCCAGCCTGTGGCGCTTGAAGCGCCACCACAGGAGCTGCCATTGCGAGGCGGTGTAGAAGCGCTCCTGTTCGGGGGTGGGCGGCGGCTCGGCGGCGCCGGGGTCGAAGGGCTCGGGATCGACCCAGTGACGGCTCATCGGGTCTGTCCGGCACCGAAGCGGATCCGGGGATCGAGCGCCGCCAGCAGCAGGTCCGAGACCAGCACCCCGATTACCACCAGGAACGCCTCCAGCATCAGGAAGGAGCCGGCCAGATACATGTCCTGGGTCTGCAGCGCCCGTACCAGCACCGGCCCGGTGGTGGGCAGCGACAAGACCACCGACACCAGCGCCGAACCGGAAATGAACTCCGGCAGCAGATTGCCGAGATCGGCGACGAACGGGTTGAGGGCCATCCGCAGCGGATATTTGACCAGGGCGCGGCCCGGCGGCAGCCCCTTGGCCTTGGCCGTCACCACATAGGGCTTCTTGAGCTCGTCCATGAGATTGGCGCGCAGGCGGCGGATCATGCCGGCGGTGCCGGAGGTGCCGATCACCAGCACCGGCACCCACAGATGCTGCAGCACCGAGACGAACTTGCCCCAGCTCATCGGCTGATCGAGATATTCGGGATCGACGAGACCGCCGATGGAAATGCCGAACCAGACATTGGCGAAATACAGCAGCACCAGGGCGAGCAGGAAATTGGGCGTGGCGAGGCCGAGAAAACCCAGGAAGGTGAGCCCGTGATCCGTCCAGCTATATTTGTGGGTGGCCGAGTAGATGCCGATGGGGAAGGCGATCATCCAGGTGAACAGCACCGTGGCGAAGGAGATCACGAAGGTCAGGAAGATGCGGTCGCCGATCACCTCGCTGACGGGACGGTCGTATTCGAAGGACCAGCCGAGATCCCCTCGCAGCAGCCCCGATGCCCAGTAGAGATACTGCTGCCACAGCGGCCGGTCGAGGCCGTAGAGCTTGCGCAGATACTCGATCTTCTCGCCCTGCAGGCTTTCCCCCTGGGCCTGCATCTCGGCCATCTGGGCGCTCAGGAAGTCACCCGGCGGGAGCTGGATGATGATGAAGGTGAGCACGCTGATGGCGATCAGCGTCGGCACCATCAGCAGCAGGCGACGCAGGACGAACTGGAGCACGGAGCAGTCCCTCTTCTCCCCTGGCTCCCATCTTACCGGGCGCGACGGGCAGGAAAAGGGCCAAGCGGCGGGCTCAGGGCGCGACGGGCTGCGGCCCGCCGAGTTCCAGCAGAAGCTGCCGGCAGACCAGGGCGGCCGGGCTGCCCGTCGTCTTGCACAACAGCTCCGCCTCCTGGAGCCGGCGGAGGCCGGAGATCAGCCGGGCCGCATCCCACTGCGGGAGGGCGGCCGCGAACAGCGCACGGGTGCGGAAATGCAAAGGCGGGCGCGCCGCCGCCAGAACCGATTCCGCCGGCTCTCCGCGATCGAGCGCCCGGCGCAGCGGCAGGAGCTGCTGCAAGGCCCGGGAGACCGCCCGCAGCAGGGCCACCGCATGTACCCCCTCTGCCAGCAGCCGGTCGAGCAGCCGGGCGGTTTCGCCGACGCGACCCCGCAGCACCGCGGCGACCAGCCGGTCCATGCCGATCGCCGAGCTGTCGCCGATCACCGCCTGCACATCCTCGAGGCCCACCTCGCCTCCGCGCTCCGGTCCCACATAGAGGGCGAGCTTTTCGAGCTCGGCCCGGGTGATCCCGGAATCGGCGCCGAGATGGGCGGTCAGCCAGGCCCGCGCCTCGCTGCTCGCGCGTAACCCGTGGCGACGCAGCTCGGCATCGATGCTGCGGGCGAGATTGCGCTCCTCGGGCCGGTAGCAGGGACATGCGGCACCCTGCGGACTGCGCTCTACGGCCCGCCGCAGGCTCGATCCGGCGGGCAGCTCGCCGGCCTCCAGCACGGTAACGGCCGCCGGATCGGCGATCTCGAGGAGGGCCGAGACGGCGGAGGCCAGGCGATCGCCCGCATGGCGGATGCGCACCACCCGGCGGCCGCCGGTGAGCGCCAGCGCTCGTGCTTCCTCCAGCAGGCGCCCGGGCTCGGCGGCCACCCGGTCGGGCTCCAGCTCCGTCACCCGGAAGGGATCGCCGGGATCGCCGGCGATCCTGGTCGTCAGCCGTCGCGCCCGATCCGCGGCCAGGCCCTCGTCGGGGCCGTAGAAGAGCCACACGGAATAGGCGGGCTCCCCGTCGAGGAGTCGATCGATCTCCGCGGGCTTGAGCTTCACGATTTCCGGTCCGCGAAAAAGAGGGCGAGCCGGGTGCGGATCGCCCGGCTGATCTCGATCGCTGCCCGCCGTTCGGCGTCCTGCTCGGCGATCAGGGTGGCGAAGGGGGCATCGACGACATTGTAGCTGGCGATGCGGCGCACCGAGGAGCGGTAGATCGCCCTGCCCTCCTTCTCGTCGCGAAGGGTGAAGAAGGCCGCCAGGGTGAGATCGAAGCGGGTGGTCGAATCGTCGAGCTGGATGGCCAACGGACGCTCGCTGCGCTCCAGCCGGACCTCCAGCCGGTAGCGCGGCGCCTCGGTGCGACCGCTGGCCCGCAGATCGCGCTCGAGCTGCTCGCGCAGCAGCCAGCCGGTCCGGGTCTTCGGAGTATCGAGGGTGATCGCCGCCAGCTCGGAATCGAGCGCGGCACCGGCTTCGCCGCTGTAGAGCGGGCGCAGATTACAGCCGGCGAGGAACAGCATCACAGCGAGCGCGGGCGGCAGCGCGGCGAAGCGGCGGTGCGGACCGGTTTCAGAGAACCACATTGACGATGCGGTCCGGAACCACGATCACCCGGCGTGGTTCGCGCCCCTCCAGAAGCCGCTGGACCCGCGGCTCGGCGAGCGCGCGCGCCCGCACCTCCGCTTCCGGAGCGCCGCGCGGCAGTTCGATCTCGGCCCGCCGCTTGCCGTTGACCTGAACGGCGATCTTCACCGTCTCCGCCACCGTCCAGGCCGGATCGGCCTCGGGCCAGGGCGCTTCGGCGAGGATGCGGCGATGCCCGAGCCGTTCCCACAGCTCCTCGGCGAGATGCGGAATCATCGGCTCCAGCATCGCCACCAGCGCTTCGAGGGCCTCGCGCAGCAGGGCGCGTCCGCTTTCGCCTTCCGGGCGGAACTCCTCGATATGGTTGGAGAATTCACGCAGGAGCGCCACCGCCTTGTTGAAATGGAAGCGCTCCAGCTCGTCGCTGACGCGGGCGATGGTGCGATGGGTCCAACGCTTGAGCTCGCG
>JALSRW010000092.1 GCA_026984595.1 Alphaproteobacteria bacterium | reverse complement strand
GGCCGGAGCCGGTCGAGCGGCTGGGGGCCGATCGGGTGATCGACAATCTCGCCGCACTGCCGCCGCTCCTGGGGTTTCCGGCATCCGACAGCGACACGGCGACCCCGCTTGACAGCGCTCGCGGGGATCCGTACGAGCGCTGCGGAAAGGGCGCTTAGCTCAGCGGTAGAGCACCGTCTTCACACGGCGGGGGTCGCTGGTTCGAACCCAGCAGCGCCCACCATCTTCCATGTTCCCACCCCGGCCATTCGCCGGCATGCGTGCGGACCGCGAATGCGGCGATTTCGCGCGCCGTCGCGGTTGCGCCGCACCTCTGCCATGTGCAGACAGAGGCGGCGAGAACATTGCAGGGAGAGAAACGCCCGCAGCCGCAGTCGCCAACTCTGCGTCCGGCGCCGCTTGCACGAATTCGCGGCAGGACCGCGAGCGATCCGTCGCCGGGTGCGCGCAACGCATCAGCCGACAGCATCACCCGCAAGGCGGAGCGGGCCACGACCGCGGCCTGCGGCACCCGCCAGGAGCCCCCAGCCCGAGCAGCCAGCCCATGTCCGACAGAATGCGAATCGCCCATGTCTATCCGCACGCGGTGCGGGCGCTGCCGGGCCAGCCGGCGGTGCGCCGCCTGCTGCCGGAGGCGACGATCGGGCTTCACGTGCACGATCACGCGCTCGCCGATTTCTCGCCGGCCTGGGGCCGGACCTGCCTGCACGCCGTCGATTTCGCGGTTACCTGCAGCGACTTCGTGACCGAACGGATGCGTCGCCGTCTGGGCGGCGGGCTGCCGCCCATCCACACCCTCCACAACGGCGTCGACCCGCGATTCTTCGCCTGCGACGCGCAGCCCGGGGAGAGCCGGCGCATCGTCTTCGTCGGGCGGCTCGCGCCGGAAAAGGGCGTACACCTGCTGATCGAGGCGTTTTCCCGGGTCGCCCCCCGCTTTCCCGATGCCACCCTCGATCTGATCGGGCCGTCCGACATCTCCCCACCCGAATTCGTCGATCCCCGGCACGAGGATCCGGTACTGGTTCCGCTCGGCCCCTGGCTGGCGCGGCCCGGGACCTACCGGAAGGAGCTGCAGCGCCGGGCCGCCGGTCTCGGCGGGCGCATCCGCTTTCTGGGACCGGTCGACAATGCACGGCTGCCGGCGCTGCTGCGCGGGGCCGGCCTGCTGGCCATGCCTTCGCTGTGGCACGAGCCCTTCGGCATTCCGGTGGTCGAGGCGATGGCCGCGGGGCTGCCGGTGGTGGCCAGCGATGCCGGCGCCTTTCCCGAAACCGTCCTGCCGGAGCGCACCGGCCTTCTGGTGCCGCGCGGCGATGGCGAGGCCCTGGCCGGGACGCTCGCAAGGCTGCTGGCGGATGGCGAGCTGCGCAAGCGCCTCGGTGCGGCGGGGCGGGCGCGGGCCGCGGAGTGCTTCACCTGGCAGGGCCGGGTCGAAACGCTCGAGACCATCTATGGCGAGGCCCTCGAGCTGCGTGCCCGCGAGACCGGCGGAGCCACCGGCCGCCGCGGCTCGCTGGCGGCTTCGAGCGGCTAGTTCACGTCCCGGCCCGGGCTTCGGCCTCCAGCGCCGCCAGCGCCCGGCGGTGGTGTTCCGCCGACTCCCGGCCGAAGCAGCAGAACAGCACGGTCTCGGGCAAGGCGTTCCGGTCCAGGAATTCGGCCACGGTACGCAGGGCGATGGGGGCGGCGCGCTCCGGTGGGAACCCGTAGATGCCGGTGGAGATGGCGGGAAAGGCGATCGATTTCAGACCATGGTCACGGGCCAGCTCCAGCGAACGCCGATAGGCGGATGCCAGGAGCGCGTCCTCGCCCTCGCTGCCGCCGTGCCATTTCGGCCCCACCGCATGGATCACGTGACGGGCGGGCAGGCGATGGCCCCCGGTGATCCGGGCATCGCCGGTGGGGCAGCGGCCGAGTTTCCGACATTCCTCCCAGAGCCCGGGACCGGCGGCGCGGTGGATGGCGCCGGAGACGCCGCCGCCCGGGGTCAGCCGGCTGTTGGCGGCATTGACGATGGCATCGACATCGAGCTTCGTGATATCCCCCTCGACGACGTTCATGCGCGCCAGTGTCTCGGGTCGAACCGGGCTCATCGGCTTGCTCCTCGCAACGCTTGCAGGGCAGGCTCGTCGGGGTACATGATGGTCCTCGAGGCCGGGTCCTTACAAGTCCCCTGGAGAGATGCGACTGCCTCCCATTGCCCTCTATGTGAGCGAAGAGCAGCGGCGCCGGCACAAGCTGCGCAACATCCTGCATTCGGTGCTGCTGATCCTGGGCATGGTCGCCATCCTCGGCGTCTGCGCCTACGCGCTGTGGGGCGGCGAGGGAGTGATCTGGGCGCTTCTCGGTGGCGGCCTCGCCTTCGCCTTCTCGCCCAACATTCCGCCCGAATGGGTGATGCGGATGTACCGGGCGGTACCCCTGCATCCGCGCGATGCTCCGGAGCTCCACGAGCTGCTGGCAACGCTCGCCCGACGCGCCGAGCTGCCCGAAGTGCCGCGCCTCTACTGGGTCCGCAGCCCCATTCTCAACGCCTTCGCGGTGGGCCGGCCCGAGCATGCGGCGATCGCGGTCACCGACGGCCTTTTGCGCAGCCTGACGATGCGCGAGCTGGCAGGGGTGCTGGCCCACGAGATCAGCCATGTGCGCAACAACGATCTGTGGATCATGCAGCTCGCCGACACGATGAGCCGGTTCACCAGCATCCTCTCCTATTTCGGCCAGCTCCTGTTGATCTTCAATCTGCCGCTGTTGCTGGTGGGCCGCGTCACCTTTCCCTGGCTCGCCGTTCTCGTCCTGATCTTCGCGCCCACCCTGATGGCCCTTCTGCAGCTCGCCCTGTCACGGGCGCGCGAATTCGATGCCGATCTCGACGCCGCCGGGATCACCGGCGATCCCGCCGGCCTCGCTTCGGCGCTGGAGAAGCTCGAACGCTATCAGGGGCGGTTCTGGGAGGAGATCCTGTTTCCGGGAAGGCGGATCCCCGAACCTTCCCTGCTGCGCACCCATCCGCCCACCGAGGAGCGCATCCGGCGCCTGCTTTCGCTCTACGAGGCGCGCCCCGAAATCGAGCGGCAGATCCACCTGCCGACGCGGTTGCGGCTGCCCGACCATTTCGGGGCGGCCCTCGGCCCGCCGCGCTATCGCTGGCCGGGAATCTGGTACTGAGCCCGACTCAGGCGGGCAGCGTCAGGATCGCCCGCAAGCCTCCTTCGGGCCGGTTGGCGAGACGCAGATCGCCGCCGTGGCTGCGGGCGATGGTGCGGGCGATGGCCAGGCCGAGGCCGATGCCACCGGTCTCCCGCGAGCGGCTCTTCTCGAGGCGGAAGAAGGGCTCGAAGGCCCGCTCCATCATCTCCGGCGGGATACCCGGCCCGTCGTCCTCGACGAGGATCCGTACCTCGTCACGGCCGCGCTCGAGCAGAACGCGGGCGCGCTCGCCGTACCGCACCGCATTCTCGATCAGATTGCGGAGGGCGCGGCGCAGCGAATCGGGGCGGCAGCGCAATACCGGCCGCGCCTCGGCGCGGAACTCGACCTGCCAGCCGAGGTCGGTACCGTCGGCCACCAGGCTTTCGACCAGAGCGGCGAGATCGACGGCGCGCGCCGGCTCGATCGCCGCCTCCTCGCGCAGGAAGGAAAGCGCCGCCTCGATCATGCGCTGCATCTCGTCGAGGGTCTCGATGATCCTGGCGCGGGTCTCCTCCTCCTCGACGAACTCGGCGCGGATGCGCAGCGAGGTGATCGGCGTCCGCAGATCGTGGCCGATCGCCGCCAGCATGCGGGTGCGGTCCTCGACGAAGCGCTTGAGCCGTTCCTGCATCAGATTGAAGGCGTGCACGGTGTGGCGGATCTCCTCGGGGCCGTCCTCCTCGAGCGGCGCCACTTGGAGACCGCGGCCGAAGGCGTCCGCGGCCCGCGCCAGGCCCTTGAGCGGTCGGGTCATGCGCCGCAGCACGAGGACGGTGATCAGCGAGATGGCGAGGCCGGCGAGGAACGAGGCGAGCAGGGAGGGTGCGGCCCAGGCTAGCGCCGGGGCGGGAACCACGGTCTCGACGTTGAGCCAGCGGTCCGGTCCCAACGCCACCGACAGGACCAGACTGCGCCCTCCCGGCAGGCGCCGCATCGGATGATCGGGCATCGACCGCATCATGCTGCGCATCCGCATGTCGGGCCGCTCCTCCTCGTGATCGTCCTGCCCCGCGTCGTCGGGATCGTCGTCGCCGCGACGGAACATGTCCCGCCAGCGTCGGCGCCACAGAGCGAGACGCGAGGTCTCCTCGGTATCGGCCAGGATGCGCGGCGGCACGCCGCCCGAACCGATCAGGCGACCGAGACGTCGGACCACGATGTTGTCGCGATGGCGCGGATCCTCCGCATCGATCAGGCTTTCGCCGGCGATCGTGAAACGCAGCCGGCTGCCGCTGG
>JALSRW010000091.1 GCA_026984595.1 Alphaproteobacteria bacterium | reverse complement strand
CTCGAGAACCCGGGCGAGATCCTGGGAGTTGCCCGCGAGCGCCAGGCGGTCGAGTTCCTTCTGCAGGGTCTCGCAGCGAAGCCGGGCATGGGTGAGACAGAAGGTGCGGAGCATCGAGGCGAGGTTGGACTTGCCGTCGCGGGTGCGGGCCACCTCGTTGACCACGGCACCGAGACGAGTCCCCCGGCTGCTGGCGATCTCCTTGAGGTAGTCCCAGAACTCCTGCTCCAGCTTGATCGATGTGCGCACCTCGCCGACACGCATGGTCTTGCGGATCATGGACGCACTCCGCGTGCTGCCATGCACACACTGGGTACCATGATGTCCCCCTGGGGGCAGTTACCGGTTGAGCGTCATTGTGCGACGGGATAAGTTTCATTGACGTAAATAAACGGTTAGCAGACCCTTAACATTACGGCTTTGGCAAGCCCGGAGGAGCCTCGATGACGGAACACACCAAGCCGACCGCGACATCCCCGCAGGCGGCCGAGGCCGCTGCCGCCGCAGCCAACCCCGCGGGCCAGCCCGCTGGCGGGCAGGCGGTTCCGGGCGAGGCTGTCGAAGTCATCGCGCCGCCACCTCCGGGCGCCAGCGAAACCATCCCGGTGCCACCCGGGGTGACCGTCGAACTTTCCGATCCCGCCTTCGACCCGGGCGTGGCGCGCTATGTGGTCGATGGCGAGGATCTGGTGGTCACCCTCGACAATGGCGCCGTGCTGCGTCTCGAGGGCTTCTTCGCTCCCGAGGACAACCCGCCGAGCCTCTCGGTTCTGGGCGGGCCGGAGCAACCGGCCACCGCGCTGCTGGCCGGTGCCGGCGAGCTGGCGGCGATCGAACCGGCCGCGGGTCCGGCGGCGGCCCCCGCCCATGGCGGCGGCGCCGGCTTTTCGGCGTTCACGCCGGGCAACATCGGGGAAGGCCTCGAGGCCACCGGTGTGCTGCCGCCGACGGCACTGGGCTTCGGCGTCGGTGCCGGCGAGGTCGACGTCGGCACGCTCGAGGGTGGTGTAGCGAGGGGGGCGGGCGGTGCTCTGCCCGGTGAGGCTCCCGAGGTGAGCACGCAATCCTTCGTGCGGGCGACCGTGGCCGAGAAGAGCATCGGCTTCCAGCCGGCGAGTACCGACATCGGACCGCGCAATCCCGGTGCCTCGGGGGCGCCGGAGATCAACGGTGTCGATCCGCGCAATCTCACCCTCGATCAGACGCGCGGGGTCGAAGTCGTCTTCCAGGACGAGGACGCCGGCTTCAACAACACACTGGGCTTCTTCACGATCGGCGATGACGGCAGTTTCGGCGATGTGGGCATCGTCTTCCCCAATGTGAGCAAGGTCGGCGACAGCGACGGCGACGGTACGCTGGTGCCCGGGGGAACCCGCGTCCCGCTCGGCACCTTCGATGCCGGAACCCAGCTCGGCTTCTTCGTCCTGGCCGATGGCGCCGACCGGAATCCGGGGCTCGAGGGGCTGCTCGCCAACGGCCATTTCGAGCTGCGCAACGGGGATACCGGGCAGCCGCTCGCGATCACCGACACCGCGGCCTCCCACCCGACCCTGGTGCATGTCGCCGATGACGGCACCGAAACCGTGCTGGCGGGCAAACTTCTCTTTTCGGCCGACGCGACGCCGGACACGCCGGCCGAGAATGCCCTCAACCCCGACGGGGCGGGCAAGGTGATCTCGGGCTTCAAGGCCAAAGAGGGCGATCTTCTGATCGGCTTCGAGGACAAGTCGGGGCCGGGTACCGACAACGATTTCAACGATGTCGTGTTCCGTGTGCACTACAAGCCGGTGAGCGAGCGGTTCCTGTTCGTCAAGGATCACGAGGCACGGGACTTCAACGTTCACATCAACGATCCCGACAGCACGCATCTTTCGCGGGCGGAGGCCAGCTTCCTGGGTGGGCAGCAGCCCGGCGACCGTCTGGTGCTCGAAAGCTTCGTCGATGGCGACGGCGACGGCCGTCTGGACGGGACGCACATCAAGGTCATCGAGAATCCCGACGGCAGCCTCGAGTTTCGCGGGCTCGACACCGTCGAGAATTACGAAAAGGTACTCAACGATGTGCGGCTCGTCTCCGATCCGGCGGATACCCACGCCGGCAACCGTTTCATCGGTTTCGAGGTGACCGATGCCGAAGGACATCGTTCGGACGTCGCGGTATCGAAGGTGAACGTCCTCGACAATCTGATCATCGGAACCGACGGCAACGATCGGCTGGAATCGGGCAACAAGATCCATGCCCTGTTCGGTCTGGACGGGAACGACACGCTGATCGGCAACGGGACCGCCGATTACCTCGACGGCGGTGACGGGTACGACAAGCTGTTCGGCGGGGGCGGCGACGATCTCCTGCACGGCGGGCCGGGCATCGATCGGCTCTGGGGCGGAGACGGGGCCGACGTCTTCCAGGTGACGAGTCTCGGCGACGGCCGCGACATCGTCCGTGATTTCGACCGCACCGAAGGCGACCGGATCGACCTCTCGGAGCTGCTCTCGGGCACCGGTTTCGACGCGCCGGGCGCGGTGGAGCACGACTTCGTGCGCATCGGCTACACCGATTTCGACGGCGACGGCAATGTCGACGACGTGCGGGTGGAGGTCGATCTCGATGGCAGTGGCAGCGAGCATGTCTTCAACCAGGTGCTGGTGCTGACGGATCCCGCCGGTCTGCCCTCCGGGCCTCTGACTCTCGCCGATCTCGGGGGATCGGACGGCGCCACGAGCTGAGCGGCGTTCGCGCCTCGAACCATGCGTGGGGGCGGCTTCGGGCCGCCCCCGTCCGTTTTCACGGGCCTGCGACGGGGCGTCGTGGGCCGCTTGTTTCCTTTCGGGTCTCGGAGTATGACGCGGGCGGCACGAACCCGCCCGTTCACCTTTTCACAAGGTCGTTTCTCCCATGACCCGAAAGAAGATTGCCCTCGTCGGTGCCGGCCAGATCGGCGGCACGCTCGCGCATCTCGTCGGTCTCAAGGAGCTCGGGGACGTCGTCCTCTTCGACATCGTCGAGGGGATGCCGCAGGGCAAGGCCCTCGACCTCGCCGAAAGTGCTCCGGTCGAAGGTTTCAATGCCGCTTTCGCCGGCACCAACGATTACGCGGCGCTGGAGGGAGCGGAAGTGGTGATCGTCACCGCCGGCCTGCCGCGCAAGCCGGGCATGAGCCGCGATGATCTGCTCAAGACCAATGCCGGCATCATCGGCAAGGTGGCCGAGAATGTGAAGCGCTACTGTCCCGGCGCTTTCGTGATCGTCATCACCAATCCCCTCGATGCCATGGTCTGGGTGATGCAGCGGGTCTCGGGCCTGCCCACCAACATGGTCTGCGGCATGGCCGGGATCCTCGATTCGGCCCGCTTCCGCTATTTTCTCGCCCAGGAGTTCGGGGTCTCGGTGGAGGATGTGACGGCCTTCGTGCTCGGTGGCCATGGCGATACCATGGTCCCCCTCGTGCGTTACTCCACGGTGGCCGGCATTCCGGTGCCCGATCTGGTTCGGATGGGATGGACGAGCCAGGAGCGGATCGATGCCATCGTGCAGCGCACCCGCGACGGTGGCGCCGAGATCGTGGGCTTGCTGAAGGCCGGCTCGGCTTTCTATGCTCCGGCCTCGTCGGCCATCTGCATGGCCGAGAGCTACCTCAAGGACCAGAAACGGGTGCTGCCCTGTGCCGCGTATCTCTCCGGCCAGTACGGAGTCGACGGCCTCTATGTGGGGGTGCCGGTGGTGATCGGCGCGGGCGGTGTCGAGCGGATCGTGGAAATCGAATTGTCGGCCGAGGAAAAGGCCGCCTTCGACCGCTCGGTGGCAGCCGTCCGCGGCCTGTGCGAGGCCCTCGAACTGTGAGCCCGGGAGACAGGAAGACCGTATGAACATTCACGAATATCAGGCCAAGGCGCTGTTGCGCGAATATGGCGTCGCCGTGCCCCGCGGACAGGTCGCCTACACCCCCGAGGAGGCCGAACAGGCGGCGCGAGAACTCGGCGGTCCGGTCTGGGTGGTCAAGGCCCAGATCCATGCCGGCGGCCGCGGCAAGGCCGGCGGCGTCAAGCTCGCCCGCTCCATCGAGGAGGTCCGCCAGATCGCCGGCGAGATGCTGGGCACGACCCTGGTCACCCATCAGACCGGACCCCAGGGACGGGTGGTCAAGCGGGTCTACATCGAGGAGGGATGCGACATCGCCCGCGAACTCTATCTGGGCGCGGTGATCGATCGCGGCACCTCGCGGGTGACCCTGATGGCTTCGCAGGAAGGCGGAGTGGAGATCGAGGAGGTGGCGGCCCGCTCGCCCGAGAAGATTCTGCGCGCGGCGATCGATCCGGCGACCGGCTTCATGCCCCATTACGGTCGCGAGCTGGCGTTCGGGCTGGGGCTTTCGGGCGGCGAGGTGCGCAAGGCGGTGAGCCTGATGAAGGGGCTCTATACCTGCATGGTCGACCGCGATGCCAGCCTGGTCGAGAT
>JALSRW010000090.1 GCA_026984595.1 Alphaproteobacteria bacterium | reverse complement strand
CTCCCCGCGGTCGAGCCAGCGGCGGATGGTGGCGGCGATGCGACGGGCGAGCAGCCGTTCGGGTTCCGGCAGAACGCGCGGCGCGTCCGGCAGCGGCCAGGGATCGTCTACCGGCGGAGGTTTTTCGAGCTGCAGGAGCGGCCACAGCTCGACCAGCCCGGCCTCGCCCCGGCGATGGCTCTCGTGCCGCAGCTCCTCCTCCCCGGCGACCACGCCCCGGCGCGCCAGAGGATCGGCGAACACCGCATCGACGGTCGCCAGCACCGCTTCCGTGGAGCGGAAGGAGCGGGTGAGGCCGACCCGGGTGAAGGGAAGTGCGGCGTCCATCGCGCGCTTGCGCAGCCGCTCGCGCACCGCCAGGAAGTTGGCCAGATCGGCGCCCTGGAAGCTGTAGATGCTCTGTTTCTCGTCGCCGACCACGAACAGGGTGCGCGGGCGATCACGGGTGCCATCGCCGGCGAAGAACTCCTCGGTGAGCTTCTCGACGATCGCCCACTGGTCGGGGTTGGTATCCTGGGCCTCGTCCACCAGCACATGTTCGATCGCCGTGTCCAGCTTGTAACGCACCCAATCGACGCTGCTTTCCAGAAGCCGGCGGGCGCGGTCGATCTGGTCCTCGAAATCCAGTGCCGCGCGTCGGCGCTTGAGGGCCTCGTATTCCTCGATGACGGCGAAACCGAGGCGCAGCAGGGCTTCGCTGCGGCGCCAGGTGAGCAGGTTGCGGATCCGATCCTCGACCCGCAGCAGACGGGCCTGCTCCTGCCGCAGGATCCGCTCGACAGGCTCGAGATCGGGCAGGTGCGAGCTGGCCAGCCGCTTCCGTCCCTCCCCTTTCCGGGTGAGGAACGCGAGCTTGTAGTCGTGGAAGGCCGCCACCGGGTCGGGATGATCGCCCTCCAGCCATCGCAGGATGCGCTCCGACCTTCGGCGGTCGTCGGTGCCGCCTTCGGCCAGCTTCGCCGCGGCCTTCCGCAGTCCCTCGGCATCGAAGCCGGAACGCTCCATCGCCTCGGCCACGATTTCGGGCGGCTCGTCCGGATCCTCGGTCACTTCGAGGTCGTCGCGCACCGCCTGCAGCAGCCCCTCGACACCGCCGCATCGCTCGCTGGCACGCAGCAGACGGATGCGGGCCGCCATCAGCGAGTCGAGGGTGTGCTGGAACTCCGAATCCGGCAGCCAGACGGCCAGACGTTCGAGGGCCCCGGGGAGTGCACCCCTGCCCTTGGCGGCCCGGATCCGGGTCAGCATCTGTTCGCGGGCCTCGCGAACCAGCTCGGATCGGCTCTGCTCGTCGATCGTCTCGAAATGGGGAGCGATGCCGGCTTCCACGGGAAAGCGCCGCAGGAGCTGGGTGCAGAAGGCATGGATGGTCATCACCGGCAGGCCACGGGGAAGATCGAGTACCCGGGCGAACAGACGTCGCGCCCGTCGGATCTGCGAGGCCGAGGGCGTTTCGCCCAGCAGGCGCTCGAGCCCGGCGACGAGCCCTTCCTCCTCGGGCTCGGTGGCCCAGCCGGCCAGGCTTTCCTCGATGCGGCCGATCATTTCCGCGGCGGCGGCCTTGGTGAAGGTGATGCACAGGATGCTCTCGGGGTCGACGCCATCCAGCAGCAGCCGCAGCACCCGCTCCGAGAGCACCCGCGTCTTGCCGGTCCCGGCATTGGCCGTGACCCAGACCGAGGCGCCGGGGTCGGCGGCGGATCGCTGCTCGGGAGTGGGCGGATGATTCACGTTCCGTTCTCTCCGGCTCCTTCGCTTCCCCACCATTCCCGACGGCGGGAGAGATGGTCGAAGGGGTTGTAGCGCGCCGCCAGCTCGGGTCGCGGCACCGCGAGATAGGCGGTCGCCGGGTCGGCGAAATGGGCGAGCAGACGCGGCAGCCCGCGCTCCGCCGTATCCAGGATCTCCTGCACCTGCTCGCCGTCGGCGACGGTGCGGATCTCGTCGCTTCTCTCGTCGCCGGCGAGACGCCAGTAGGAGAGGCCGGAGACCGCGCCCGACAGACCGGCGAAACCGCCGGCGCGGGCGATCAACCCCTCCACGGGAAGCTGGGGGGCGAAGCCGGCCATCACCTCCTTCTTGTCGGGCGGATTGCCGGTCTTGTAGTCGATCACCTCCAGACGACCGTCCTGCATCCGTTCGATGCGGTCGGCGCGGGCCCGCAGGAGAAAGCGATCGCTGCCCGCGGCCAGGGAGAGTTCGCCGACGGTTTCGGTGGCGATGGCGGCGAGCCCGGGCCGCCGGCGACGTTCGAGATCGACGAACCAGGCGGCGATGCGCCGGAAACGGGGCCACCAGAGATCGATCACGTCGGGACGCTCCGCGAGCTCCGCGAACAGCTCGCCGCCGATGGTCAGGATCCGCTGCAACGCGTCCTCGGGCAGTTCGTCCGGATGCCGGCGCACGAAGCGCTTGAGCGCTTCATGGACGATCAGCCCGCGCTCGGCCCCACCCGGATCGGCATCGACCGGCTCCAGCGGCTCCAGGCCGAGAACGCGGCGGGCATAGAAACGGTAGGGATCGCGCATCAGATGCTCGATATCGGACGCCCAGAAGCTCTTCGGTCGGGCCGATGCCGGCGGCCGCGGCGCCGGTCGGGGCCAGGGACGCGCGGGTCCGTCGTGACGGTCGAGACGCATCGCCCAGTCGAGCAGCGCCGGACGCTCCAGTGCCTTCGGATCGATGCCGGCCGCCTGGAGCACCGCGTGCAGGCGCTGCAGCCAGCGCGAGGGGACGGTGGGCGATCCGGTCTCGTCCTTGGCCGAACGGGTCAGCACCACCTCGGGCGCGGAGGCCACCAGAACGAAGTCGTGGGCGGCGAAGCCGATGCGCTGTTCGACCGGGGGCAGGGCGAGCGCCTCGCGCATGCGCCGGTTGAGCCAGGGGTCGCCATCGATGCTGCGCGGCCAGTGCCCCTCGTTGAGCCCGCCGACGATCACCAGATCGGCCTGCAGCAGCCGGCTCTCGAACTGCCCCAGGATGGCGATGCGCGGATGTCCGGGGCGCTGCGGCCGCACCGTCTCGGCGCCCATCAGCACCGCCAGCAGCGCCGGGTAGGCGGCCACCGGCAGATCGCCGATCTCGCCGGCGGCGGAGCCGAGCTCGACCAGGAAGGCACTCGCCCGCCGCCCCGCTTCCCGCGCCCAGAGCGCATCGGGGCTGCCGCTGGCATCGGCGGCCAGGAACTCGGCGAAGCCGAGATGGGCCTCCAGCAGCTCGGACAGCGGCGCACTGCCCCGTTCGGCGAGCCGTGCAAAGGGAGCGGCATGGGCGATGATGTCGTCGAGCCAGGCGAGCAGCTCCTCCGCCGCCACCGGCACCGGCCAGGCACGCTGCCGGCCCTCGCCCTGCTGCCGCTCGGCGAGCCGGGCGCGCCGAAGCACGGCACGGCGCAGTTCGGAGAGATCGCTGCAGGGCCGCGGTCCACGCAGCAGCAGCCGCTCCAGCGCCCGCACCCGGCGGCGGAAGGCACCGGCATCGCCGGCCATCGCCAGCGGATGCTTGAAGGCCGCGAGCAGCCGTGCCGGCGCCGCCCCTTCGGCCAGCAGATGGGCGGTCAGCAGCAGGAAGCTGCCCGGCGGCGACTGGTCCAGCGGGATGCCGGCACTGTCCTCCACCGGGATCTGCCAGCGCTGCAGTTCGGCGCCCACCCGCCGCGCCAGATTGCGGTCGGTGGTCACCAGCACCGCACGTTTGCCCGGTGTCTCCAGCGCCTCGCGCAGGAGGACGGCGATGGCCATCGCCTCCCGGGCGAGATCCGGCGCTTCGATCAGGCCGAGGCCGCGCAGCGCCGCCTCGGCGAAACGGGGATTGCGGCTCCACTGTTCGCTGGTACCGGCGGGCCGCATGGCCTCGCGCCACAGCCCGGCACGGGCGGCCACACCCTCCTCGCGTCCGATGGCGGCCGGCCAGAGGTGTACCGCCTCGGGCTCGGTCTTCATCACCTCGAGCAGGCGGGCCAGCCCGTTCTGCGGATGGGTGGGATCGGCGAGCACCGCGGCCCGGTTTTCTCTGTCGAGATCCCGATCGAGACCGGGCAGGATCACCCAACCGCCGATCTCGCGCAACGCGGCGAGCAGCCGGCCGACGGCGGGGATGCTGCCGGAGATGCCGGCGGCCACCAGCCGCCCCGGCGGCGGCTTCGCGCGCCAGCCTGCGGCCTGCAGATCGAGCAGGCGGCGCCGGCGATCGGCCGGATCGAGCACCCCGCGGGTCGCCAGCACGGGGGGCCAGACCTCGCTCAGGATCTGCAGGAACTTCAGCAGATCCTGCCAGTGTTCGGCGAACTCGAGAGGCGCCAGATCGGCGAGCCCGGAGAGATCGGCCTCCTCGGTCTGCACCTCGTCGAGAAAGCGGGCGAGGGCATCGGCCAGCCGCACCGCCTGCTCCACCGGTACCTCCTGCCCGGCGCGCAGCAGCCGGGCCAGCAGCAGACGTCGATGCAGCGGGCCGATGGCCGGTGGCAGGGTACTCG
>JALSRW010000089.1 GCA_026984595.1 Alphaproteobacteria bacterium | reverse complement strand
TCTCGCCGCCTTCGCCGGCTGCGAGCGGCAGACGGGGGAACGCGCCGGGCTGCTCGCGAAATGTGATCTGGTGACCGGAATGGTCGGCGAGTTCCCGGAATTGCAGGGCATCATGGGCGGTCATTACGCCCGTGCCCAGGGGGAGCCCGAGGAAGTCGCGCGGGCCATCGCCGAGCATTACGCCCCCCAGGGACCGGAGGACGATTGTCCCGAGGCGGCCGCCAGCGTGGCGGTGGCGCTCGCCGACAAGATCGACACCCTGGCCGGGTTTTTCGCGGCCGGCATTCGCCCCACCGGCTCCAAGGATCCCTTCGCGCTCCGGCGCGCGGCGCTGGGCATCATCCGTCTGGTGCTGGAAAACGGCGTCCGCCTGCCGTTGCGGCGCGCCTTCACCGAGGCGCTTCAGGGTTACGGGAGTCGCTTCGCCCATGTCGATGGCGCGCAGCTCGGGCGTGCGCTCATGGAGTTCATCGCCGACCGGCTGATCGTTCATCTGCGTGACCGGGGTGTCCGTCACGACCATATCCGGGCCGTTTTCGGGGCCGCGCCGGACGACGATCTGGTACGGCTGATGGCGCGGGTGCGCGCCCTCGAGGCCTTCCTCGCCAGCGAGGACGGCCGCAACCTGCTCACCGCTTTCCGGCGGGCCGCCAACATCGTCGCCATCGAGGAGCGGCGTGATGGCTGCGGCTACCGGGGGCGTCCCGATCCCGCTTGCTTCTCCGAGCCCGAGGAGCGGCTGCTCCGGGAGGCGCTGGAGAGGGCGCGGGAGGCCATCGGCGAGGCCCTGGCGGTGGAGGATTTCGAGGCGGCGATGCGCGCCCTGGCGGCGTTGCGGCGCCCGGTGGACGCCTTCTTCGACCATGTGCGGGTCAATGTCGAGGAGCCGGCCCTGCGCCGCAACCGCCTGCTGCTGCTCGCCGCCCTGTGCGAGCTGTTCCGCGAGATCGCCGATTTTTCGGTGGTGGAAGACTGAGCCCACCGGCCTTCCGCCGCCTCACGCCGATGGAGACCAGAGAGCGATGAGCAAATGGGTGTACAGCTTCGGTGGCGGCGCGGCCGAGGGCAGCGCCTCGATGCGCGATCTGCTCGGCGGCAAGGGCGCCAATCTCGCCGAAATGGCCAGCCTCGGCCTGCCGGTGCCGCCCGGTTTCACCATCACCACCGAGGTCTGCGCCCATTTCTACGCCCATGACCGGCAGTATCCGCCCGACCTCGAAGGCCAGGTCGATGCGGCTCTGGCCCGGGTCGAGCGGGAGATGGAGGCCGGTTTCGGCGATCCCGAGCGGCCGCTATTGGTCTCCGTCCGATCGGGCGCCCCCATCTCCATGCCGGGGATGATGGATACCGTCCTCAATCTCGGCCTCAACGACGCCACCGTCGAGGGGCTGGCCCGGGTCGGCGGCGATCGCCGTTTCGCCTATGACAGCTATCGCCGCTTCATCCAGATGTACGGCGATGTGGTGCTGGGCATCGACCACTACTTGTTCGAGGATCAGCTCGAGGATCTCAAGCAGAGCCGCGGCTGCCGCTTCGACACCGATCTCGACGCCGCGGCACTGGAGGAGCTGGTGGCGGCCTACAAGACGATCGTCCGCGAGGCGACCGGCAAGCCCTTCCCCGAAGACCCGCGCAGCCAGCTCTGGGGGGCCATCGGCGCCGTCTTCGGTTCCTGGATGGTGCCCCGGGCGGTCACATATCGCCGCCTCCACAACATCCCCTCCGACATGGGCACGGCGGTCAACGTCCAGGCCATGGTGTTCGGCAACATGGGCGCGGACTCGGCCACCGGCGTCGCCTTCACCCGCAATCCCTCGACCGGCGAAAAGGCCTATTACGGCGAGTTCCTGATCAACGCCCAGGGCGAGGATGTGGTGGCCGGCATTCGCACCCCCCAGCCGCTGACCCGGGCGATGGGCGAGGTCAACGGCACCGCCGGCAGCTCCATGGAGGAGCTGATGCCGGAGAGTTTCGCCGAACTGGTCCGCGTGTTCGAGATCCTGGAACGGCATTACCGCGACATGCAGGACATCGAGTTCACGGTACAGCGCGGCAAGCTCTACATCCTGCAGACGCGGACCGGGAAGCGCACCGCCCAGGCCGCCCTCAAGATCGCCGTGGACATGGCCCGCGAGGGGCTGATCGACCAGGAGGAGGCGATCGCCCGGGTCGACCCGGCGTCTCTGGACCAGCTCCTGCATCCCTCGCTCGATCCGGCCGCCGACCGACCGGTCATCGCCCGCGGCCTGCCGGCCTCGCCGGGCGCGGTGTCGGGCCATGTCGTGTTCACCGCCGACGAGGCGGAACGCCAGGCCCAGGCCGGCCGTGATGTCATCCTGGTACGCATCGAGACCTCTCCCGACGATATCCACGGCATGCATGCGGCGCGCGGCATTCTCACCGCCCGCGGCGGCATGACCAGCCACGCGGCGGTGGTCGCCCGCGGCATGGGCAAGCCCTGCGTCTGCGGTGCCGCCGATCTGGTGGTCGACTACGAATCGCGGAGCTTCACCGCGGGCGAGACGCGGGTGGCCGAGGGCGAGGTGATCACCATCGACGGCAGCGCCGGCCAGGTGATGCTGGGCCGGGTGCCGACCGTCGACCCGCAACTTTCCGGCGACTTCGCGACATTGATGGGATGGGCCGACGCGGTGCGCCGGCTGAGGGTGCGCACCAATGCCGAGACCCCGGCCGACGCCCGCACCGCGGTGCGCTTCGGAGCCGAAGGCATCGGTCTGTGCCGCACCGAGCACATGTTCTTCCAGGAAGACCGGATTCTGGCCATGCGCGAGATGATCCTCGCCAACGATTCGGAGGGGCGACGCCGGGCGCTGGCCAGGATCCTGCCCATGCAGCGCCGGGACTTCGTCGAGCTGTTCGAGATCATGGCCGGCAAGCCGGTCACCATCCGGCTGCTCGATCCGCCGCTGCACGAGTTCCTGCCCTTCGACGAGGAGGAGCTCGAGGCGGTCGCCGCCGCGGCGGGCATCGAGCCGCGCGTGCTGCGCCGGCGTCTGTCGGAACTCAAGGAAGCCAATCCCATGCTCGGTCTGCGCGGCTGCCGGCTCGGGATCGTCTATCCCGAGATCTACGAGATGCAGTGCCGGGCGGTGTTCGAGGCCGCCCGCGAGGTCGAGACCGGGGGCGGCGATCCGGTGGTGCCGGAGATCATGATTCCTCTGGTCGCCACCGCCCGCGAGCTCGAGCTCGTGCGCCAGCGGATCGACGAGGTGGCCCGGCAGGTGGCGGCCGAGACCGGCGATGCGCCGCGTTATCTGGTGGGTACCATGGTCGAGCTGCCACGGGCGGCGCTGCGGGCGTCGGCGATCGCCGAACAGGCCGCCTTCTTCAGCTTCGGCACCAATGATCTCACCCAGATGACCCTCGGCCTGTCGCGCGACGATGCCGGCAAGTTCCTGGAGGCCTACCGCAAGGCCGGAATCTTCGAACGGGATCCCTTCCAGACCCTGGATCGCGAAGGCGTCGGCGAACTCGTGCGCCTCGCCGCCGAACGGGGCAGGGCGGCCCGGCCGGACCTCAAGCTCGGCATCTGTGGCGAGCATGGCGGCGATCCGGCGACCATCGGCTTCTGCGAGGAAATCGGCCTCGACTACGTGTCCTGCTCCCCCTACCGGGTGCCGATCGCCCGTCTGGCGGCGGCCCAGGCCGCACTCGCCCGGCGCAACGCCCGCCAGGGGTGATGGCCGGGCCGGACAACCTCGAAGCACTCCGGCGCGGCGGCAAGGCGGTTCTGGCGCGCCGGCTGGCGGCGCTGGAAGCAGCGCCCGAGGAGGAGCAGAATCTTGCGCTTCTCGACGCCGCCTGGCGGCAGGGCGAGGGCGTCGTGCTCGGTCTCACCGGACCGCCCGGTGTCGGCAAGTCGAGTCTTCTCTCGGCACTCGCCCGGGCCTGGCGCCGTCAGGATCGCACGGTCGGCATCATCGCCGTCGACCCCAGCTCGCGTCGCTCCGGCGGTGCTCTTCTGGGCGATCGCACGCGGCTCACGCTCGATCCCGAGGACCCCGGACTGTTCGTCCGTTCGCTGGCCGCCCGCGGCCGACTCGGCGGCCTCGCCGATCTCTGCGGGGCGATGATGGTGCTGATGCGCGCCCTGTACGACCGGCTGATCATCGAGACCGTCGGGGTCGGCCAGTCGGAGAGCGAGATCCGCGATCTCGCCGATCTGGTCCTGCTCGCGGTCCAGCCGGCGGCCGGCGACAGCCTGCAGTTCATGAAGGCGGGGATCGTCGAGATCCCGGATCTGCTGGTGGTCACCAAGGCCGATCTCGGGGAGGTGGCCGAGCGCACGCGGCGCGAACTGGAGGCGGCAACGGCCTTCCGACGGGATACCGCGGTGCCCGTCCTGGCGGTCTCGGCACGGAGCGGGGAGGGCGTTTCCGCGCTCTGTGCGCTGCTCGAAGAGAGGATCCGCGGGCTGCGGCAGGAGGCGGGCGATCGCCGCCGGATCCAGGCCG
>JALSRW010000088.1 GCA_026984595.1 Alphaproteobacteria bacterium | reverse complement strand
CGCGATTACTGGAAGAGGCGCTGGTAGAGTTCCGGCATCAAGGAGCCACCGCGGGGAATCCGGGCGAGCCCGGGCGGCGGCGGCAGGGGGCGCCCGTCCGGGCCGAAGAGAGCGCGAACGGCGGCCACCGCCCGTTCCAGATCGCGCATCGGTGGCGGGTTCCGCCCCTCGGGCCAGGGTTCGCCGAGCCAGGCGGCCCGTCCCGCCTCCACCTGACGGGCGTGAATCAGGGTCACGTCACGGGTCAGACGCTTCGGCCCGATGGCCATGCCGATGCGGTAGATCACCGGGCGCGGGTGGAAATCGGCGAGACGTTCGCGCAGCGAGCGCCCCCGGATGCGGGCCTCGGCCGGGATCGGCGGGCGCCGGGAACGGCGTCCGCGCAGCAGGTCGAAGATGAAGACCGGCTTGCCGGTGGAGCAGGCCTCGGCCAGCATCGACATGCTGTCACAGGTGACGATCAGCCGCTCGGCGAGGGCCAGAAAGGCGAAATAGGGATTGTCGCGGTCTCCCGGCCGCCAGCGATAGACGAATGCCGGCACCTCGATCTGTGCCTCGAGGGCGGCGAGCGCCTTCTTCGGGGTGCGGGCGCTGGTCGTGACCAGCAGGGAACCGCCGCATTCGCGCGCCGTGCGACTCGCCCAGTAGCCGAGCAGTGCCCCGTTTTCGCGATCGAAATTGTAGGGACCGGCGTTGCCCCCGACCATCACCGCGATATGCGGCCGGGGCAGATGGGCGAGCCGCCCGGCCCATGCCTCGCCGGCCTCGCGCAGGCGCTCGGGCCGGACTCGGTGCAGGGGCAATTCGTTGTGCAGAATGTTGGGTTTTCCGGGGAGCCGGTATTGCGGCGTGGTCACGATCAGATCGTAGCATTCGTGCAGCGCCCAGGGGCGGCCGACGTGCACGAGCTTGATGCGGCCGCGGCTGCCTACCCGGGTCTGGATCCAGCGAATCAGCGGCTCGTTGCGACGTCCGGCGGAGATGATCAGCTCCGGCCAGGGCGGCTCCAGAGGGCTCGATTGTTCCCGCACCAGCCCCTTCAGGGTGGGGCCGGCGAGGAGGTTGGTCAGCAGTTCCGAGCGGCGATAGACCAGCGTCTTGATCTCGAAGGGCCAGCCGAGGGCCTCCGCCAGCGCCAGAATCTGCGAATTGTCGCCGGCCTTGTGGCCCATCATCAGCCATGTGCGCGGCGGCCGGAACTCCGCCGCCGGGGGCCGGGCAGCCGTCGCGGCCGGATCCGCGGTACGGTCGCTCACGCTGCCGCCTCCGCCGGGCGGCGTTGGTCCGCGGGCGGTTTCCCACGTTGCCTGGGCCAGCGCCGCTTCACACACAGCCACTGCTCCGGACACGCCCGGATCCATTCCTCGAACAGGCGGTTGATCGCGGCGGTCATGCGGACCGAGGCCTCCCGCGGTCCCTCGCATCCGGGCTCCGGCTCGACCGGCGGGTGCAGCGTGATGCGAAAACGCACCCCCTCCAGCCGTTCGACCCGCACGGGCACCAGCGGCACGCCCATCCGCAGCGCGAGGCGGGCAGGACCGGTCGGGGTCGGGGCGGGTATTCCGAAGAACGGGATCAGCTCGCCGTCGTCATCGCGCTGGTCCATCAGCAGGCCGATGCTCCTGCCGTCCCGCAGTTCCCGCAGCATCTGCCGGGGTGCACCTTCGACTTCCAGGAACCGACAGGGCAGCCGGCTGCGGGTAGCGGCGATGACCGCCTCCAGATACGGATTCTTCAGCGCCGAATAGAGGGCGGTCATCTCGAACCCCAAGCGCGGTGGCGTAGTCTGCGCCAGTTCCCAGTTGCCGAGGTGCGCGCCCACGAGAACGGCGGCTCGCCTGCCGCCGCGCACGACCTCGAGGCCGCCGCCATCGACGATCTCGATGCGCTCTTCGAGCCGGCCGCAGAATTGCTCGACAAAGGCCATCTCGCCCAAAACCCGGCCGAGATTGTACCACATGCCGCGGGCCGTCCGCTCGACCTCCGCCGCGCTCCATTCCGGAAAGGCCCGTCGGTAGTTGGCGAGCACGTGCCGATGCTTGGCGAGGCGCGGGCCGATGCGGGCGGTGAGCGCCCCACCGAAGGCGGAAGCGCGATCCACCGACAGACAGCGGCTGGTCCGTAGCAGGACATCGAGAATCCACGCCTCGCTGCGCCAGACGCCCCTCTGCAGCCAGGGCATCCGGCGGGCCAGCGGATCGAGAGAATGACCGATGATCAAACGCGGCACGTCTGCGCCAATTCCCTGGTGTTCCGTTCGATGCCGGGTAACCCCGCCGACCGGCGACCCCCGCCCCCGGCCCGGGTGCACGCAGGACATAGAAGAAAGCCGCTCGAGCGAAAAGCCCGTCTCCTCCGCATCCGGGAATCCGTTCCGCGCCGCATCACACCGATCCGCGCCGGGAGCGGCTCCCGCGCGACCCGTGGTCGCATGGCGGGCGCGGCGGTTGCAACGCCGCGCCCCCCGCCATATCGCCGCTTCGAGGAGCGCGCCGCGAAGGTCGCGTCTTGCGCCCGTGGCCGGGCATGGCGCAGGATACGAGCCGCCCCGTCGGGGGCGAGGTCAGGGAGGGGAACCATGCCGCGCTTTGCCGCCAATCTCAGCATGATGTTTCACGAAGAGGGCTTTCTGGAGCGCTTCGCGGCGGCGGCTCGGGCGGGCTTCCGCGGGGTCGAGTTCCTGTTCCCCTATGCCTTCGATGCCGCCGCGCTTCGTTCCAAACGGGATGCGGCGGGGGTGCAGCAGGTGCTGTTCAACCTTCCGCCCGGCGATTGGGACGCCGGCGAGCGGGGGATCGGCGCGCTGCCGGGACGGGAGGAGGAGTTCGCACGCGGCATCGACCGGGCGCTCGACTATGCTCTCGAGCTCGACTGCCGGCTGCTGCATGCGATGGCCGGTATTCCCGGCGAGGGAGTATCCGAGGCGGAGGCCGAAAAGGTCTATGTCGAGAACCTGCGGCGGGCGACGGCTGCCGCCGCCGCGCATGGACGCACGATTCTCATCGAACCGATCAACACCCGCGACATTCCGGGCTATTTCCTGCGCTACCAGCGCGACGCGCGGCGCATCATCGACAAGGTCGGCGCCGAGAATCTCAAGCTTCAGCTCGACCTCTATCACTGCCAGATCATGGAAGGCGATCTGGCCATGCATCTCCGCGAATACCTGCCGGTCGTGGGGCACATCCAGATCGCCGGCGTGCCCGAGCGCCACGAGCCGGACATCGGCGAGATCCACTATCCCTACCTGTTCGCCCTGCTGGACGAGCTCGGCTACGAGGGCTGGATCGGCTGCGAATACCGCCCCGCCCATGCCACCGAGGCGGGGCTCGGCTGGTTCGCCCCCTATCGCGAGGGCTGAGCCGCCGGCACCGCCCCGGCGCCGGGCTAGACGCTCATCACCCGGGCGCGATGGCGCAGGAACACCGAGTCGAAGCGGCTGGTGTAGCGGGTGGCCTCTCGCAGAAACGCCATGAAGGAAGCGTGGATCCTGCCCGTCAGGGGATCCTTGGCGGCGAGCTCCTCGAGCACCTCGAAGCTGGTCCTGCCGAGCGCATCGAAGATCTCGTCCGAAAAGCTGCGCAGTTCCACGCCTTCCTCCGTGATCAGCGGCTCGAAGCTGCGCATGTTGTGATAGGTGAAATCGGCGAAGGTCTCACCGGCGGTGGCCGCGGCCGCGGTCTCGATGATCGCCTTGAGATCGTCCGGCAGCGCTTCCCAGCGCTGTCTGTTGACGATTACTTCCAGCCCCGGGCCGGGCTCGGCGAAGCCGGGCACGTAGTAGTACTTGGCAACCTTGTAGAGGCCGAAGGCGCGGTCGTTCCAGGGACCGATCCATTCGGCGGCGTCGATCGCCCCCGACATCAGCGCCGGGCCGATCTCCCCGGGCGGCAGCAGCACGGTGGTGGCGCCGAGTCTCTTGAGAACCTCGCCGCCGAGCCCGGCGATGCGGAACTTGAGCCCCTCGAAGTCTTCGAGACGGTTGATCTCGCGCTTGAACCAGCCGCCCGCCTGCAGGCCGCTGGAGCCGGCATAGAAGGGCACGACGCCGAAATCCGCATAGACCTCGCGCCAGAGCTTCATGCCCTCGCCGAAATAGAGCCAGGCCGCCAGCTCCGGTGCCGTGAAGCCGAAGGGAACACCGGTGAAATAGTTGAGGGCCGCGGACTTGCCGACCCAGAAATAGGGGGTGCCATGGGCGATATCGGCGGCTCCACTCTGTACCGCATCCAGCCCTTCGAAGGGCGGTACCAGCTCGCCCGCCGCGAACAGGCGGATTTCCAGACGTCCGTTGGACATGCGGTTGACCCGTTCGGCGAAGCGCTGGGCGTTGACGCCGACCCCCGGCGTGTTGCGCGGCCAGGGCATGGTCATGTTCCATACGATCCTGCCCTGAGCCGGAGCGGGTGCGGCGATGGCAGTGGCGGTGGCGGCGACGCCGCCTCTCGCCAGGAACGTACGACGTTTCACGGTCTCGGGCCT
>JALSRW010000087.1 GCA_026984595.1 Alphaproteobacteria bacterium | reverse complement strand
ACTCTTGAAACTGACGTCAGCCTTGAAGGTCACTCCGGAAAAGCTTGCGCAGCACTCTCCGCTCAGAGTGCGGGCACATCCCGGGAACCGCGCAAGTTCGAAGTTGGTTTGACCTTGGAAGGTCGCCCGCTCGAAATCCGCACCGGCACGGAACGTGGTACCAAAAAAGTCGGCGCTCCCCTCGAAGAAGGTTCCACGAAAGCGAACGTCTCCTTTGAAAGTAAGATCGCCGAAACTTGCATATGTAAGGAATGTTACGCTATTGAAATCAGCGTTGCCGATCTCGCGGGGACCGTGGCAGAGAAAGGGACCGTGAAACGTGGCGCCCGGCAGAGCGAACTGAAGAACACCACCCGCAAACGGAGAACCGAAGCGAAGCGCGCGCCCCGAGTCGGGTTTCAGCTCGACTGCCCCCGGGAACTGGAAGCCGGCGAAGTCCAATGACAGCGCGTCGTCTGTGAGGACAACACGCACGCTCGTATTCCAAGTTTGCCACTGCGGTGACATGTAGTCGAGCGCATCTCTTGTCACCAAACAATAGCGGCACCAACGATTCCACCAGCCGCGTAGCCAGTGGATTTGGTCCGGAGCCAAGTTCGGTCGCGAGAGATAGGCGTGCAGCAGACGGCGCACGCGCGCCTGCTTTTCGATGCGTTCGCCGAGATCGCCAATATCCATGGCACGGTCCCATACGCGTTGCGGGGAATATGCGACGGCCGGTGATCGGAAGATCGAACCTTGTGCTGCGACAACCGGGACCGGCCATCGTTGCAGGAATACCAGCCCCTCGGCGTCACGTTAACCGAATCTTCACCCGCGCCGGCGATGCTGCGGACGGTGGAACGGGCGGCCGCGGTGGATTCCCGCGCCGGCACCTGTTCCACCATCCGTGAGAATGACGGGAAAAGGCAAAGATTTCGTTAAGCAAGGCGGGGGATCGGGAAGGCGCGCGGATCGGGGGCGAAAGCTCCGGCGGCCGCAGCGTGGAGGGGCTGGACAATCCCGTTGGTGCCGGCGGCGCGTGGCGGCGGCAGCCGGGCGCTGCCCGACCGAGGCAGATTTCCGCTTCCGCTGTGCCGCCCGCTTCCAGGCCCCCGACGGCCGGCGTGCCGGGTTTCCCCGATCGCCCGGCAACCTCCCGCCGAGGAGCTTCCGCCGGCGCGTTCCTCATCCTTCCCGATCCTCGGGCGCGGGCACGGAGCGTTCGTTGGCCGAGCCGCCGCTCCATCGGGGGAGCTGCGCGCGCCGGTCGCAGGAGGGACGGCCCTCGACCTCCAGCTACCGGAAGGCCTTTGTTGGAAAGACGGGAACCGCGGAACGCAGCGTGCCACGGGCGAGGGCGAGCGCGCTGCGGTGGCGGAAGCATCGGGCCGGCGGTGCGGATCGGGGGAGCCCGTGCCGTTCGAGGCCGGCGTGCCGCCGGGCGGGGGCAGGCCGATGCGAGACATGCGGGAAAGATGGCGGACGGGCACCGGGCGAGAGGATCGGCGCCGCAAGCCGGTCGGCGGAAACGACGCCGGGACGGGAGACCGGCCGTGTCCGAACCGAGCCGTGACGCTGCGGAACCCCGGAGCGGAGCGCGATCCGAGCCGCATCGGCGGAAGGTCGATCCCGACGGCTCGCTCGTGCCGTCCGGTCCGGGCGACTGGTTCGGCTGCTTCCTGCCGGGGATCGACGAGCAGTGGTGGCATCCCTTCGTCCACGAGCGGCACCGGCATGTGTTCGCTGTGCGGTCGGCGGGGGACGGCGGATGGACCCTGTTCGACCCCTGGTAGATGCGGCTGCCGGCCGCCACCGTCTCCGGCGAGCGGGGCCGCGAGTTCCTCCGTTGAGGGTTGCTCGGGGATGTGCTGCTGCGCGAGGCGGTGCCGGGCAGCGGTTGCCGGCTCCGTGGCAGGACGAACTGCGCGGCGCCGGCGGCAGATCCGCCGGGGCGGCCGTACCGCTGCCGTGTATGGACGCCGCATGCCCTCTACGAGCGGCTGCTGCGCCAACCGGATGTCTGCCATGTCGATGTCTCGGCGCTGCTCGAACGCGAACGCTCGGAACCCGGTCGGGGCGGATCACGCACCCTTCCCGCCCGCGAGAAGCGCCGGCCCGACGATCCGAAGCCCCGTCCCGGCGCACGCAAGCCCTTCTGCAGGAACTGCGGCCGCGATCCGGTCAGCCGGAGCCGGGTATCGGCTCGGCCGGCAGGCGGTCGCGGTCATGGGGCAGGCCGAAGTCGATGCAAGGTCCGAGGGGGACGATGCCGGTCGGATTGATGGTCCGGTGGCAGCCGTAATAATGGTGCTTGATGTGCATCATGTTCACCGTCTCGGCCACGCCCGGCCACTGATAGAGCTCGCGCGTGTACCCCCAGAGGTTGGGATACTCGACGAGGCGCCGCAGATTGCACTTGAAATGGCCGAAATAGACCGGGTCGAAGCGCAAGAGCGTGGGGAACAGGCGCCAGTCGGCCTCGGTGAGGCGCGGGCCCAGGAGATATCGCCGGCCGGCGAGCCGCGCCTCCAGCCAGTCGAGGCTCTCGAAGAGGGCCGTCACCGCCTCCTCGTAGGCCTCCTGGCTGGTGGCGAAGCCGCTCTTGTAGACGCCGTTGTTGACGGTGTCGTAGACCCGCGCGTTGACCGCATCGATCTCTTCGCGCAGGGGCTCCGGATAGTAATCGCCCGGCCTCGCCCCGATGCCGTCGAAAGCGGCATTGAACATGCGGATGATCTCGGAAGACTCGTTGCTGACGATGGTCTCGCGCTCGCGGTCCCAGAGCACGGGCACCGTCACCCGTCCCGTATAGTCCGGTTTCGCCCGGCGATAGAGTTCGTAGAGGAAGCAATGGCCGTAGAGGGTATCGCCGGTGGTGCCGGGGCCGCGCTCGAAGCTCCAGCCCCGATCGCCCATGTGCCAGTGGACCACCGACACCCCGATCATCGCCTCCAGCCCCTTGAGGCGACGGAAGATGAGCGTGCGATGCGCCCAGGGGCAGGCCAGGGACACATAGAGATGGTAGCGGCCGGCCTCCGCGGGAAAGCCGCCCTCGCCGCTGGGGCCGGGGCTGCCGTCGGCGGTGATCCAGTTGCGGAACTGCGCCTCCCCGCGCAGGAAGCGGCCGCCCGTCGAGGCCGTGTCGTACCAACGATCGACCCATTCGCCTTCGACCAGAAGTCCCATCCACCTGCCCTCCCCGGACCGTTCGCACGCTACCCTCCAGCCGGCATCCGGTCACGCCGCGAGCCGTTCGGCGACGGTCGCGACAGGGCGGCACCGGTGCCTTTGCGGCATATCGGCCGGCACCTCGGATCCACCAGATTGGGCGCCCGAAACACACCGTTTCCCGCGTCTGCACAGTGACCGGGCCGACGCGTGGTTGTCCGCGCCCGGCTTCGGGCGTAAACCGCGCCTGTCCGGGGGAGGGAGCCGATGAACCGATTGTCCGGTGCCGAAGCGCTGGTGCGCATGCTGGATCTCTACGGCGTCCAGCATCTGTTCGGCCTGTGCGGCGATACCAGCCTGCCCTTCTATGATGCGCTCGCGCGCCTCGAGCACGGCATCCACCACATTCTCACCCGCGACGAGCGCCATGCCGCCTACATGGCCGATGCCTATGCCCGGGTGACCGGTCGGCCGGGGGTCTGCGAGGGGCCCTCCGGCGGCGGTGCCACCTACATCCTGCCGGGGGTGGTGGAGGCCAACGAGAGCTCGGTGCCGATCCTCGCCCTCAACACCGATATCGCGGTGCCCGCGCGGGGACGCTTTGCTCTGACCGAGCTCGACCAGGAAAGCCTGTTCCGGCCGCTCACCAAGTGGAACGGGGTGGTGGAGCGGGCGGAAATGCTGCCGGCGATGCTGCGCCGCGCCTTTCGGGAGATGACCACGGGTCGACCGGGGGCGGTGCATCTGGCCCTGCCCTTCGATGTCCAGAAGGCGCCGCTGGAGGAAGAGGAGCTCTGGGCGGACGCGCGCCACGAGCGCTTCCCCGCCTGCCGCACCGCCCCCGATCCGGGCGCCGTCGAACGGGCCGCCCATGCCCTGCTTTCGGCCGAGCGACCGCTCGCCATCTGCGGCGGCGGTGCGGTGCTGAGCGGAGCCGAGGCGGCCCTGCTCGCCCTCGCCGAGCGGCTCGACATGCCGGTGGCCACCAGCATCAGCGGCCAGGGTTCCATCCCCGAGACCCATCCGCTGAGCGTGGGGGTGGTGGGCAGCAACGGCGGCACGCTGGAGACCCGGGCGCTGGTGGACGCCGCCGATCTCGTGCTGTTCGTCGGCTGCCGTGCGGGCTCGGTCACCACCGAGCGCTGGCGCCATCCGCTCCCGGGCGGAGTGCGGGTCGTCCACATCGATGTCGATCCGGGTGTGATCGGCGCCAACTACCCGACCGAGGTGGCGGTGGTGGCGGATGCGCGGCTGGCGCTGGAAGCACTGCTCGAGGCCCTGGCCGAGGCGCCGCCGCAGGACAGGAAGAGCCGAGTCGAGGTGGCCACCATC
>JALSRW010000086.1 GCA_026984595.1 Alphaproteobacteria bacterium | reverse complement strand
GTCGAGGCGGTCAGCCGATATTTCTACATCCTCGGTGCCGGCGATCAGGCCGGCCATTTCTGCCCGCCGGACGGCACCACCTGCGACATCAAGGTCTATTGGTCGGTCTCCGACGAGGACAAGTACGACAAGTGGAAGATCTGCTGGAAGAAGAAGCAGTCCTCCACCTGGGGGAAGGATCACTGCAACTACAATTCCAAGCTCCGCAAGATCGAGAACCGGTTCTACGTGATCCCCGGTCTCGAGATCGGCGAGGACTATCGGCTGAAGCTGGAGGGCAGGAAAGCGAAGAACGGCAAATGGAAATGCCTGCTCAAGGTGGTCCTGCGCGGCGTGGACTATTCGCCCTGGCTCGGCAACGGCGGCATCTGCATCAATCTCCGAACCCGCGCCGCCGGTGGGCCCCGGGGCGGACCCACCGGCCGGGGATGGGGTCAGTGGGCGACCATCACATGGCGGACCACGGTGTAGTCCTCGAGGGCGTAGAGGCTCATGTCCTTGCCGTAGCCCGAGCGCTTCATGCCGCCGTGGGGCATCTCGTTGACCAGCATGAAATGGGTGTTGATCCAGGTGCAGCCGTACTGCAGCGCCGCGGCGGTGCGCATCGCCTTCTTGATGTCCTTCGTCCAGACGCTGGAGGCGAGGCCGTATTCGGAATCGTTGGCCCAGGCGATGGCCTCCTCCACATCGGAAAAGCGGGTCACCGAAACCACCGGGCCGAACACCTCCTTCTGGACGATCTCGTCCCCCTGGCGGGCGCCGGCGATCACCGTGGGCTCGTAGAAAAAGCCGTTGCCGGGAACGATCCGACCGCCGGTCACCACCTCGATATGGGGCTGGGAGGCGGCCCGCTCGACGAAGGAGGCGACGCGCTGGCGCTGGCGTTCGGAGATCAAGGATCCGATTTCGGCATCGGCCTCGGGACCGAAGCGGATCTGCTCGACCGCAGCGGCGAGCTCGGCCACCAGATTGTCGTGGATGCGGGCGCCGGCATAGATGCGGCAGGCGGCGGTGCAGTCCTGGCCGGCATTGTAATAGCCGAAGATGCGAATGCCCTCGACCACCGCCTCCAGATCGGCATCATCGAAGACGATCACCGGCGCCTTGCCGCCGAGCTCCAGATGGGTGCGTTTGAGGTTGCGGGCGGCGGCCTCCAGCACCTTCTGACCGGTGGCGACATCGCCGGTGAGGGAGATCATCCGCACCCGATCATGGGCAGCCAGCGGCGCGCCCACCGTCTCGCCGCGGCCGGTGACGATGTTGACGACACCTTTGGGGTAGGTCTCGGCCAGGATTTCGGCCAGCGCCAGGGTCGTCAGCGGGGTCTGCTCGGAGGGTTTGAGGACCACCGTGTTGCCGGCGGCCAGCGCCGGGCAGAGCTTCCAGGCGGCCATCATCAGCGGATAGTTCCAGGGGGCGATGGAGGCCACCACGCCGATCGGATCGCGGCGGATCATGCTCGTGAAGCCTTCCATGTATTCGCCCGCCGCCGAGCCCGGCAGGCAGCGGGCGGCGCCGGCGAAGAAGCGGAAGCAGTCGATGATCGCCGGCAGCTCGTCTTCCTGCACCCGCTGCAGCGGCTTGCCGCAGTTCGCGGATTCGAGCTTCGCGAATTCCTCGGCCCGGGCTTCCAGCGCATCGGCGACCTTGGCCAGCATCGCCGAGCGCTCGGCCGGCGTGGTCCGCGCCCAGGCCGGAAAGGCCGTCTCGGCGGCGGCCACGGCGGCGTCGATCTGCGCCGGCGAGGCCTCCGGCACCTCGGTGATGGTCTCCCCGGTGGCCGGATTGAGGATGGTCTCCACGGCCCCTTCGCCCGCGACGAAGGCGCCGTCGATCAGCAGCCTGGTCTGCATGGTCGGTACTCCCCTCCAAAGGCTGGGTCTGTCATTTGCCCGTCCCGTGCATGGTTTCGGTGCCGCGGGTCAGGCGATAGGCGAGAAGGATGGGCAGGAAGGTGACGGCGATGACGAACACCGCCACCACATTGGTCACCGGCCGCTGGCGCGGACGCACGAGTTCCGACAGCATCCAGATCGGCAAGGTGGTCTGCTGGCCGGCGGTGAAGGTGGTGACGATGACTTCGTCGAAACTGAGGGCGAAGGCCAGCATGCCGCCGGCGAGAAGGGCGGTGGCGAGATTGGGCAGCAGCACCCAGCGGAAGGTCTGGAACCCGTCGGCGCCGAGATCCATCGCCGCCTCGAGGAGCGAGGGCGAGGTGCGCCGCAGCCGGGCGATGGCGTTGTTGTAGACGACGACGATGCAGAAGGTGGCGTGGCCGACGACGATGGTCCAGAAGCTGAAGGGAATGTCGAGAAGGCCGAAGGTGGAGCGCAGGGCGATGCCGGTGATGATGCCGGGAAGGGCGATGGGCAGGACGATCAGCAGGGTGATGGCATCACGGCCATAGAAGCGCGCCCGCCACAGCGCCGCCGCCGCCAGCGTGCCCAGGAAGATGGCCAGCGATGTGGCCACCACCGCCACCTTCACGCTGAGCCAGAGGGCATCCCAGATATCCTGCCGGTTCCAGGCCACCGCGAACCATTTCAGCGTCAGGCCGGGAGGCGGGAACTGGTAGCTCTTGTCCTCGGTGGTGAAGGCATAGAGCAGAATGAAGGCGATCGGCAGATGCAGGTAGAGAAGCCCGCCGGCGGCGGCGATCCGCAGGCCGATGCCCGCCCGTTCAGAGCGCATCGAACGCCCCCAGCCGTTTCGCGATGGCCAGATAGACGGCCATGATGACGATCGGCACCACCGAGAAGGCGGCGGCCAGCGGCACGTTGCCGGCGGTACCCTGGTGGATGTAGACGGCCTGGCCGAGGAACAGCTTCGAGGTGCCGATGATGTAGGGGATGATGTAGTCGCCGAGAGTCAGCGAGAAGGTGAAGATGGAACCGGCGACGATCCCCGGGAAGGCCAGCGGCAGCACCACATGCCGGAAGCTCTGGCGCGGCCGCGCCCCGCAGTCGGCGGCGGCCTCCAGCAGCGAGGGCGGCACCCGCTCCAGCGCCGCCTGGGTGGGCAGGATCATGTAGGGCAGCCAGATGTAGGTGAAGACCAGGAACATGCCGAGATAGGAGATCGACAGGGACGGTCCTCCGACCACCGGCAGGGAGAGCAGCGCATCGAGCAGCCAGGAGGTGCCGGTGCGCTCCGCCGCCCAGCTGATCACCCCCTCCTTGGCGAGGATCAGCTTCCAGGCATAGACGCGTACCAGATAGCTCGACCACAGCGGCAGCATGACCCCCAGATAGAAGAGCGCCTTGCTGCGCGGGGTGGAAAATCGGGCAGCATAGTAGGCGATCGGAAAGGCGATCACACCGCAGGCCAGGGTTACGGCGGCGGCCATGCCGACGGTACGCTGGATGATGTCGAGATTGGCCGGCTGGGTGAGCAGCTCGTACCAGGTGGCGAGGGTGAACTCGTAGACGATCTGGCCGGTGAACTCGTCGAGACGGAAAAAGCTGTGGGCGAGAAGGGCCAGCAGGGAGCCCAGATAGACCACCCCCAGCCACAGCAGCGGCGGCAGCAGCAGGAGCAGGGTGAACAGACCGGAGCGGCGCCAGAGACAGGTGGAAAGGCGGCGCAGCCGGCTCCGCCCCGCGGGCGTCCTCCCCAGAGCCGGTACGGCCAGGCTCACGACCCGGTCTCCCGCAGGGGTTGCATGGCATCGCGGCGCCAGCCCAGCCGCAGCTTCTGCCCCGGCGCGAAGGAGCCGCCATCCTCCCCGGCGTTGGTCCGCTCGACGATCAGCTCGAGCCCCTCGGCCAGTGCCACCCGGAGCCGGGTGCTGGCTCCGTGATACTGGATGTCGGTGATCCGGCCCTCGACCGTGATCTCGGTCGCGGGCGGAGGATCGACGAGGATTCGCTCGGGACGCAGGGAGAAGGGGCGGCGCTCGCCGGTGAAGCGCTCGGCGGCGGGCGCGTCGAGGATGTTGGAGATGCCGACGAAGCCGGCGACGAAGGCGGTCCGGGGATGTTCGTAGATCTCGGGCGGGGTGCCGATCTGCTCGATGCGGCCACGGTCGAAGACCGCCACCCGGTCGCTCATGCCGAGCGCTTCTTCCTGGTCGTGGGTGACATAGACGAAGGTGATGCCGAGCTTGCGCTGCAGACTCTTGAGCTCGCTCTGCATCTCCTGGCGCAGCTTGAGATCGAGCGCGCCCAGGGGCTCGTCGAGGAGCAGCACCGCGGGCTCGTTGACCAGCGCCCGGGCCAGCGCCACCCGCTGCCGCTGCCCGCCCGAGAGCTGGGCCGGGCGGCGGCTCTCGAGGCCGGCCAGCTTGACGAGCTCCAGCACCGTCCCGGCCCGTCGCAGGCGCTCGGTCCGGGGCACGCCCTTCACCATCAGGCCGAAGGCCACATTGTCGATCACGTTCATGTGGGGGAACAGGGCATAGTCCTGGAAGACCGTGTTCACCCGCCGCTCGTAGGGCGGCACCCCCCGCATCGGCTGGCCGAGGATCTGGATCTCCCCGGCGTCCGGCTCCTCGAAGCCGGCAACGA
>JALSRW010000085.1 GCA_026984595.1 Alphaproteobacteria bacterium | reverse complement strand
CCGCCCGCGCCCGGCCCTATTTCATGGAACGGTAGGCTTCGAGGATCTGCTTGCCGGCATCCCCGGCGGCTTCCAGCCATTCCTTGGCCATCTGCTCGCCGATCTTCACGAAGTCGGCCTTGAGCTGCTCGCCGGGCGGCTGCACTTCCATGCCGTTGGCGGCGAGCTGCTGGAGATACCAGCCGGCCAGCAGCTCGGATTCGAGGGTGCCGGAGATCTCGGCCATGTAGCCGCAGGCCTCGAGCACATTGCGGGTGGTGTCGTCGACGCTCTCCCAGGCCTGCTTGTTGACGAACACGTAGTTGCGCGGCAGCCAGGCCTGCACGTCGTAGAAGTATTTGAGATGCTCCCAGACCTTGCGATCGTAGCCGGTGGAGCCGGAGGAGATGAAGCTCTCCGCGACGCCGGTGGCCAGCGCCTGCGACAGCTCGGCGGCCTCGATCTGCACCGGCTGGGCGCCCATCAGCTCGGCGAGACGGGCGGTGGCGGCGTTGTAGGCGCGGAACTTGACCCCCTTCATGTCGGCCGCCGAGTTGAGCGGCTTCTTGGTATAAATGCCCTGCGGCGGCCAGGGTACGGAATAGAGCAGCACCAGGTTCTGCTCCTCCAGCACCTTCTCGATGACCGGCCGCGCCGCCTTCCACAGCTTCTTGGAATCCTCGTAGGAGGTGGCGAGGAAGGGCACCGAATCATAGCCGAAGACCGCGTTCTCGTTCTGATGTGCGGACAGGAGGCGCTCGCCGATCGGTGCCTGTCCGGTCTGGACCGCACGCTTGATCTCGTTGCCCTTGAACAGCGAGCCGCCACCATGGACGACGATCTCCAGTTCGCCGCCGGTGCCGATCGCCACGCATTCGGCGAACCGCTTGCCGTTCTGGGTATGGAAGTTGCCGTCCGCATAGGCCATGGGCATGTCCCATCTCTCGGCCGCCGAGAGCGGGCCCGCGGCGAGCAATCCGGCGACGCCGGCCGCGGCAAAGAGCAGTTTCTTCATCTGTCCGCCTCCTCTCCACGGGGCCGGCCGAACGCGTGGACCGGCCCATGCATGTGGCGACACGGTACCCACCCGGCTCGGGCCGGGTCAACCGCCAAGCTTCCGCAATTCGTGAAGGGCCGTGTGCCCGATTCCCGCGGCCGAACGTGCTAGGTTGCGCGGCGGATCGGAGGGCAACGGATGCGCGGCCCGTGGCTGATTGCACTAGCGACCGTTTTCGTCGGGGCGGCCCGGGCCGCCGATCCGGCCGATACCATCCGCCACCCGCGCGCGCATTTCCGGGTCGCCGATCCCGCGAGCCTCGATCCGCCCGCCGCCGAGACCGTCTATCGCCGTCTGCTGCGGACCATGCTGCGCGGCTATGCCCTGTCGGGTGAACCCGGCGCCTCCTATGCCGGCTGGCGGCGCTACAACCGCCATCCCTACCGGTCGGCCACCCACGGCGAGCGCTATGTCAACAACTACGCCAATCGGGTGGCCCGGGCCTACGGCCGGTTCGAGAACGCCGGGAAGCTGCCCCCGGGCAGTCTGCTGGCCAAGGACTCCTTCACCGTCACGGCGGCCGGCGGGGTCTATCCGGGGCCGCTCTTCCTGATGGAGAAGCTCGCCCCCGGCACCTCCCCGGAGACCGACGATTGGCGCTATGTGATGGTGATGCCGGATGGCAGCCTGTTCGGCGACACCACCGGCGACAACAGCGGTGCGGTGGCCTTCTGCGCCGTTTGTCACGGGACCACGCCGGAGACGGACGATCTCTTCTTCCTGCCGCCGGCGCTGCGCGTGCGGTATCCGCGAACGGGGGCGCGGGAGTAGGCGGGATCAGCCCGTCTCGCGCAGCCGCTGCAGGCGCCGCGCCGCGGCCTCGCGATGCTCGGGCCGGATGTGGCTGCCGAGGGTCGAGATCACCAGGGCGACCACCGCCGCATCGTCGGTGAAGCCGATCCCCGCCAGCATGTCGGGCACCAGATCGGTGGGCAGGACGAAATAGGCCACGGCACCCAGCAGAATGCGCCGCACATGCGCCGGGGTCGCCGGATCACGGGCGCACAGCCAGGCCGCGGCGAGCTCCTCGGCGAAGGGCAGGCGGGCGAAGACCACCGCCAGCTTGCGCCAGAAGCGCCGGCCGTCGATCTCGGCGCGCCCGGCCAGCGCCGCCAGCGTGTCGAGCCCGATCATCCCGCACCTCCCGCCGCTGCTGCGAGGCTTCTGGTGCCCCTGGCCGGACTCGAACCAGCACGCCCTCGCGGGCAGCAGATTTTGAGTCTGCCGCGTCTACCCGTTCCGCCACAGGGGCACGTACGCCAGTCTAGGAGAGCGCCAACACGGGTCAAGCACGGGCGGTTCGCACAACTCCCTTCACGACACGGCGATCCGCGCATCACGTCGGGCTCGCCATGCCGCGATCCGATGTGACGCCCATCGGCCCGGGCGCGGATCTAGTCTCCTACTGCAGACCGGGTGGCCGGCGACACGGCCGGAACCCGGAACCGGGCAGGCAAGACGAGCAAGCCGCAAGACAAGACAGGCAAGCCGATGTGGGAGACGGATCATGACGAGTGCAGGAATCGCGGACCGGTCCCGGTCCAGGAGCAGGGCGGCGCCGTTTTCGCTGGCCGTCGGCCGCAAGGCGCTGTGCGGAACCAGCGCCCTCGCCAGTGCCGGACTCATGGCCGTCGGCTCCGGCAGCGCCCAGGCCCAGGTCAAGGGCATCGAGTTGGGACTGGGCGGCTTCGCCAACGAATACCTGTTCGTGACCAGCATCGACGAAGACAACAGCGACAGTCGCGACTTCAACCAGGTGGCCACGCATTTCGATGGCGAAGTCCACTTCACCGGCAAGACCACGCTCGACAACGGACTCACCTTCGGCTTCCAGGCCGAGCTGGAACTGCCGACCGTGGGGGACCAGATCGACGAAGTGTTCATGACCGTCGAGGGTGACTTCGGCAAGTTCGTGCTGGGCGGTGACAACAGCGCCAGCTACGTGATGGGTCTCGGCCTGTGGGACCCGTACGTGGGGGTACCGATCAACTCCGGCTGGGTCAGCGATTTCGCGCCGCCGCCGCCGGGCATGACCATCAGCTTTCGCAGCCCGGCGGTCAGCACGGCCATCGACATCACCAACGACGACAACACCTTCAAGTACTTCACCCCGCGTATCGCCGGCTTCCAGTTCGGGGTGAGCTACACCCCCAACGCCAGCTTCAGCGGCAATCCGACGAACGGCTCGGTGGACACCGCCGGGCTCACCTACAGCAACGGCTGGTCGGTGGCCGCCAACTATCTCGGCAGCTTCGGCGATGTCGATGTCGGCGTCAGCGGCGGCTACGCTCGGGCCAGTGCCGGCGATGCGATCGAGGCGCTGGGCGGCGACGACATCCAGCAGGTCATGACCGGCGGGTTCGTCGAATATGCCGGCTTCAAGCTCGCCGGTTCCTACGCCAAGGAGATCGACGGCCGCTACAACACCGCCGGCACGGTTTCCACCGAGGGCCAGTCCTGGGTGGCGGGACTGTCCTACCGCACCGGTCCCTGGGCGGTGGGGGCCGCCTATTTCCACGGCGAAGTGGAAGGCCAGATCGCCAACAACGGGAACGACGAGCAGGACGCCGCCAGCATCGGCGTTTCCTACGACATCGGTCCCGGCGTCACCGCCGCGGTCAACGGCCTCTATGCCAACTACGACACCGACGAAGGCGAGGACTCCAGTGCCCTGGCGGCCAGTGTCGGCTTCTCCCTGTCCTTCTGAGCTCCTCCCTCCGGGATGCGGATCCCTGCCGGGACCCGTCTCCCGGAGGCCGCTGCACGGGATCCTCTGGCTGGCCTCCTACCCCAAGTCCGGGAACACCTGGATGCGTGCCTTTCTCGCCAACCATTTCGCCAACGGCGCCCGGCCGGTTCCCGTCAACCGGCTGCCCGATTACGCGATCGGCGACAATTTCCGCATCCATTACGAGCGGGTCAGCGGGCGACCGGCGGAAGCGCTCGACGAGGCCGACGCCCGCGAACTGCGGCCGCTCGTGCATCGCTGGTTCGCGGCCGCCCGCGGCGAGACCGCCATTGTCAAGACCCACAGCCTGCTGGGATGGGTGAACGGTGCACCGCTGATCACCGAAGAGGTCACTGCGGGCGCGCTCTACATCGTCCGCAATCCCCTCGATGTCGCGGTCTCCTTCGCCCACCACTACCAGACCGGCTACGGCGAGGCGGTGGAGGCGCTGTGCCGTCCCGACAACTACCTGCCGGCCAGCGACCGGCTGTTCACCCAGTATATCGGGAGCTGGTCGCAGCATGTGCGGAGCTGGACCGAGACCCCGGGTCTGCCGCGGCTGGTGGTACGCTACGAGGACATGCTGCAGCGTCCGGTGCGGACCTTCGAGACGGTGGTACGTTTCCTCGGACTGCCGGAGGAACCGGCGCGGCTGCGCAAGGCGATCCGCTTTTCGAGCTTCGAGCAGCTCCGCGCACAGGAGCAGCGCGAAGGCTTCGTCGAGGCCCGCCCCGACCGCCGGGTTCCGTTCTTCC
>JALSRW010000084.1 GCA_026984595.1 Alphaproteobacteria bacterium | reverse complement strand
GCGCCGCTCACCCTGTGTCGCGCCTGCGGCCACCGGCTGCGTTGTCCCAACTGTTCGGCCTGGCTGGTCACCCACCGCCTGAGACGACGCCTGCAATGCCATCATTGCGGCTGGAACCGTCCGGAGCCCGAGCATTGCCCGCATTGCGGCACGGTCGATGCGCTGGTCGCTTCGGGACCCGGCGTCGAGCGGATCGCCGAGGAGGTGGGCCACCTCTTTCCCGAGGCCCGTCTGCGGATCGTCACCAGTGACACGGTCCGGACCGCGGCCCAGGCGATCGCCCTGGTCGAGGCGGTCACCGGCGGCGAGATCGACATCCTGATCGGCACCCAGATCCTGGCCAAGGGCCATCACTTCCCCGCCCTGACCCTGGTCGGGGTAGTGGATGCCGATCTCGGGCTCGGCGGGGGCGATCTGCGGGCCGCCGAGCGGACCTTCCAGCTTCTCTACCAGGTGGCGGGACGTGCCGGACGCGAGCAGCGACCGGGCCGCGTTCTGATCCAGACCCATCTGCCCGGGCATCCGGTGATGCAGGCCCTGGCGCGCGGCGATCGGACAGGCTTTCTGGAGAGCGAGCTCACGGAACGGGAAGCTTCCGGCATGCCGCCCTTCGGCCGCCTCGCCGCCCTCGTCCTCGCGGGACGCGACGCCGAACAGGTACGTCGCGAGGCCCGCCGCCTCGCCCGCTGCGCACCGGAGGTGGATGGGCTCACCATCCTCGGTCCGGCACCCGCTCCGCTGACCCTGCTGCGGGGGCGCTATCGCGAGCGCTTCCTGATCAAGGCGGCTCCGGATCTCGACCTTCCGACATGCCTGCGCCAGTGGCTCGGCGGGCTGCGTCTGCCCGGCTCGGTGCGGCTGCGGGTCGATGTCGACCCCCAGAGCTTTCTCTAGGCCCGTTACGATCACGACCCGAGGGAGGCCCCGCTTGCGTCTGCGTATCACCACCTGGAACGCCAATTCGATCCGCATCCGCGAATCCGCCCTGCGCCGCATCGCCACGGAGATCGCGCCGGACATCCTCTGTCTGCAGGAGACCAAGGTCCCGAACGAGAAGTTCCCCCGCAGGCTCGTCGAAGAGCTGGGCTATCCGCACATGTTCCTGCACGGCCAGAAGGCCTACAACGGGGTCGCCGTGCTCTCCCGGCTGCCGCTCGAGGACTGCGAGGGAATCCACTGGTGCGGGCTCGACCACTGCCGGCACATTCGCTGTGTTCTCCCCGGCGGCATCGAGCTGCACAATCTCTACATCCCGGCCGGCGGGGATATCCCCGATCCCGAGGAAAACCCGAAATTCCGCCACAAGCTCGAGATGGTGGAGGCGCTCACCGCCTGGTTCGCCGGTCGCCGGGAAGCGGATGCCAGGCTCGTCCTGCTCGGCGATCTCAACATCGCGCCCCTGGAAACGGATGTCTGGAATCACCGCGCACTTCTGAAGGTCGTCTCCCATACCCCGGTCGAGGTGGAAGCGTTGGGGCGCCTGCAGCGTTCCCATGGCTTCGTCGATGCGGTCCGCCGCATCGTCCCGCCCGAGCGGAAGCTGTTCACCTGGTGGTCCTATCGAGCGCGGGACTGGTCGAAATCCGATCGCGGCCGCCGGCTCGATCACATCTGGCTCTCGCCGGCACTGGCGCCGACGCTGGCGGATGCCCATGTGCGGCGCGATGCCCGCGGCTGGGAGGCCCCCTCCGATCATGTGCCGGTGACCGTCGATCTCGAACTCTGAGCCGGCTCAGGCCGTGCGACGCGCCAGCAGGTCGGGCGCGAGGGCGAGGAGGATGATCCCGGCGACCGGCAAGACCTGCACCGAAGCACCGGGCACCGCGGCCTCGATGATGTTCTTCATGGCACCACCGAGCGGATACCAGGATCCGCCCTGGGGACCGGTCATCAGTTTGAGGGTCTGGGCCGAAGTACCGCCCGCACTCCCCAGCAGGAGCGCAGCGGCGATCAGCAGAAACCGTTTCCGCATCGCTTTTCCTCCCCCGATACGTTCGGTCTGTACCCGGCTTCCAGCACGGACGGCGGGATCGCGTCATCGCCTGCGGCGCCGGCCGCGGATCAGGCCTTGCCCTTCCAGGGTACGGCGATGCTTTCGATCCAGCGCATCAGCAGATCGAACATGTAGGCGATGAGGCCGATGATGATGATGCCCAGTACCACCACCTCGGTGACCAGGAACTCGGCCGCCGACAGGACCATGAAGCCGAGACCGGCGGAGGCGGCGACCATCTCCGCCGCCACCAGGGTGGTCCAGCCGAAGCCGATGCCGATGCGCATGCCGGTCAGGATCTCCGGCAGGGCCGCCGGGACGATGACATGCCAGATCACCTGCCGCCGCGATGCCCCCATCGAATAGGCGGCGTGGATCTGCTCGATCGCCACCGACCGCACCCCGGCCCTCGCCGCCAGGGCCATCGGCGCGAAACAGGCGAGATAAATGAGGACGATCTTCTGCATCTCGTCGATGCCGAACCAGATGATGGTGAGCGGCAGATAGGCGAGCGGCGGGATCGGTCGGTAGAATTCGATGGGCGGATCGAAGATGCCCCGGATGAAGCGGTTGATGCCCATGCCGATGCCGATGGGGATGGCGGTGACACAGGCCAGGAAGAAGGCCCCGAACACCCGCGTCAGACTGGCCCAGGTGTGTTCCCACAAACTGGCACCGCCGAACCCCTCGTCCCAGATCTTGACGAACCGGGTGACGATGGCGCCCGGCGGCGGCAGGAACAGGGGTTTGATCAGTCCCGCCCTGGTCACCGCCCACCAGAGCAGGAACAGTGCGATCACCGTGACGACGCTGATATGGACGCTGCGTCCGGTGCCCGGCGCCCCGTAGGCTTCGCCCGGGGCTGCGGGCGGTTCGCGCAAGAAGCGCTCGAGAAGACCCGGCCGGTCAAACGGCAACGCCATCACCTTCCTCCACCATCCGCTCGTCGCTGTAGATGATGTCGAGCACCTTCTCGCGCATGGCGATGAATTCGGGATCGGACTTGACCTTGCGGGCGTTGCCGGTCGCGAAATAGCGCTCGTAGAAATCGAGCTCGTAGGTCTCGCGGATACGACCCGGTCGCGGCGACATGACGACGAGGCGGGTGGCCATGAACAGGGCTTCCTCGACACTGTGGGTGATGAAGAAGACCATCTTGTTGGTTTCCCGCCAGATCCTGAGGATCAGCTCCTGCATGGTCTCGCGGGTGAGAGCGTCGAGCGCCCCCAGAGGCTCGTCCATGAGCAGCATGGCCGGATCACTGGTCAATGCCCGGGCCAGACCGACCCGCTGCTGCATCCCGCCGGAAAGCTGGTAGATCTTGTGGTTCTCGAAGCCGCCGAGACCGACCAGCTCGAGATTGGCCCGGGCGATCTCCAGTCGCTTGGCCCGGCCCATGCCCTGCAATCGCAGCCCGAACGCCACATTGTCGATGACGTCGAGCCAGGGCAGCAGGGCGTGCTTCTGAAAGACCACGCCACGGTCCCGGCCCGGCCCCCGGATGGGCCGTCCATCGAGGGTGACACTGCCGGCGGTCGGCTGGATGAAGCCGGCCATGACGTTCAGGAAGGTCGTCTTGCCGCAACCCGAAGCACCGAGGGCGACGACGAAATCCCCCGTCTCGATGGTCATGGAGACCTTTTCGAGAGCGTGCACCTCCTGTCCCGCGGGACCCGGATAGACGACGGTCACTTCCGATACCTGGAGCCGCGGCATCATCCCCTCCCCACGAATGGGGCGGACCCGCGGGTCCGCCCCGGATCCTTCGCGGCGCCTGCTATTGTTTGCGCAGCTCCATGGCCATCTCGACGTAGCGCGGCGTCACGAACTTGCTGTAGTCCGGCTGCAGCTCGTCGAGCTTGCCCTGGTCCTTGAGAAAGGCGGAAGTGGCGGCGATCGCCTTCACCGCGTTCGCATCCTTGCCGCCGCCGAGCCACTTCGGCGAGGCCTGCTCCTCGAGAGTGGGGAACTTGTAGAGAGCCAGCACCGTCGGCACGTCGTCGGGATTGCCACCGACCAGGCTGACGATCGCCTTGACCTGCTCGGAATCGGGTGTCCAGGCGTCGGGATTGCTGCGGTACTCTTCGTTGGCACGATCCATGATGTCGACGAAGCGGGCCATGAATTCGGGGTTGGCCTCGGCGAACTCGCGCATCACCACCATGCCGTCGAAGGTCGCCTTGCCGGTCTTCGCGGTGATCTCACCCGAGGTGATCATCACCGTACCGCTCTTCTTGATCCGCCCCAGGGCCGGATCCCAGACGAAAGCGGCGTCGATGTCGCCCCGCTCCCAGGCGGCGGCGATCTGGTTGGGCTGCATGTTGAGGATGGTGAGATCGTCGGGGTCGATCCCCCACATCTCGAGCGCAACCAGGGTGTGGAAGTGGGTCGTGGAAACGAACGGCACGCCCAGCTTCTTGCCCTTGAGCGTCTCCGGGTTGGCGGGGTCGATCCCCGACCCGTTGCGCACCACCAGCGCCTCGGCGGAGGCGATGTCCTCCTGGATGAAGAAGAGCTGCATGTCGAC
>JALSRW010000083.1 GCA_026984595.1 Alphaproteobacteria bacterium | reverse complement strand
GATCTGCCGCACCCGCTCGCGCGAGATCCCGTACTGGCCGGAAAGTTCCTCGAGGGTGGTGGCCGGCTCCTTGAGGCGCCGCTCGGTGAGGATGTGCTTCTCGCGGTCGTTGAGCACATGCATGGCATCGGCCAGCAGCGAGCGGCGATAGTCGAGCTCCTCCTGCTCGGCCACCGTCTCCTCCTGCGACTCGCTGTCGTCCACCAGCCAGTCCTGCCATTCCGAATCGCCGTCCGCACGCAGCATGGCATTGAGGGAATGATCGGGGCCGCCCAGCCGGCGGTTCATCTCGATCACATCCTGCTCGGCGACATCGAGGGTGTCTGCGATCTCCTTGACCGATTCGGGGCTGAGATCCCCTTCCTCGAACTCGTCGAGCCGGCTCTTGAGCCGCCGCAGATTGAAGAAGAGCTTCTTCTGGGCCGCGGTGGTGCCCATCTTCACCAGCGACCAGGAGCGCAGAATGTATTCCTGGATGGCGGCCCGGATCCACCACATGGCATAGGTTGCGAGCCGGTAGCCGCGATCGGGATCGAAGCGCTTGACCGCCTGCATCAGGCCGACGTTGCCCTCGGAGATGATCTCGTTCATGGGCAGGCCGTAGCCGCGGTAGCCCATGGCGATCTTGGCCACCAGACGCAGATGGCTGGTCACCAGCTTGTGGGCGGCCTCGACGTCCCCATGCTCCTTCCAGCGCTTGGCGAGGATGTACTCCTCCTCCGGATCGAGCATGGGAAAGCGCCGGATCTCTTCGAGATAGCGTGCGAGGCCGCTGCTTTCGGCCGGAACGGTCGGAAGACGGGCCATGAGCTGGAATCCTCCCCCTTCGCAGATGGCCGGTCGTCACTCTCCGGCCCGGCGCGGTCCCGCTTCGGGACCGAATGCGATGGACAATAAATTAGTCGCGCAGCCGTTCAAGCGCTTCGGTCAGGAGAGCCGGTGCCGGACTCTCGAAACGCAGCCGTTCGCCGGTCACCGGATGGTCGAACCCGAGCAGGCGGGCATGGAGCAGGATGCGATCGAGGGACCCGAGCCACTGCCGCGTTTCCGGGGGCAGCGGGGGCAACCGGCGGGGCCGGTAGAGGCGGTCTCCGAGGAGCGCATGGCCGAGGCTCGAAAGATGGACGCGGATCTGATGGGTGCGGCCGGTTTCCAGTACCACTTCGAGGCGCGCCGCGCGGGTGCCGGCCGCCTCCGTCACCCGATAGCGGGTCACCGCCCGCTTGCCGCCCTCGACCACCGCCATGCACTTTCTGTCGTGGCGGTGGCGGCCGATCGGGCGATCGATCACCCCTTCCATCTCCGCCGGTAGACCCCACACCACCGCCTCGTAAAGCCGCTCGACGCTGTGCAGCGTGAACTGACCCGCCAGCCCGACATGGGCACGATCGTGCTTGGCCACCACCAAAACCCCGCTCACTTCGCGGTCGAGACGATGGACGATGCCCGGCCGGGCCACCCCGCCGATGCCGGAGAGGCTGTCGCCGCAATGGGCGAGCAGGGCATTGACCAGGGTGCCGCCGCTGTGCCCGGGAGCCGGATGCACCACCATGCCGGCCGGCTTGACCAGCACCAGCAGATGCTCGTCCTCGAACAGGATGTCGAGGGTGTGGCTTTCGGGAAGCGGGGAGGCGGGCCGCACCGGCGGAATCTCGAGATCGAAACGCTCGCCGCGTTTGACCCGGCGCGCAGGGTCGGCTATCGGCCGCCTCTGGCAATGGAGATGGCCGGCGCGGATCAGGCCCTGCAGGCGGGCGCGCGAGAATTCCGGCAGCCTCGCCGCGAGGAACTGGTCGATGCGCGCGCCGTCGTCGGCCGGATCGACCTCGAGAGACAGGGTTCTGGGGATGCCGGACATGGGGGTGACGTGGAGAGCTGGCTGAGGCTCGTCAAGATTTTTGTCGTGGTTTCGGGAATCGTCCTGGTGCTCGGCACCGGCACCCTGATCGCGCTCCTGGTTTCGCGCACCGGCCCGCAGGGGGGCGGCGGCCAGGCGGTCCTGCGGGACCTCGTGCTGCCCGACGGGATGAAACTTCGCCGCAGCGATCTCGGCCAGGATGCGATCCTGCTGGAGCTCGAGGACGAGGCCGGTCTCGTGCATCTGCTGGTGGTCGACACCGCGAGTGGCAGGCGCACCGCCTTCTTCCGCCTGGTGCCGGCGCCCTGATGCGGTCGTGACCCGGCGATGACCGAGGCGATCGTCACCGTCGAGAGCCTCGGTGCCGGCGGCGACGGCATCGCCCGCCTCGACGGTCGGCGCCTGTTCCTGCCGTACACGCTTCCCGGAGAGCGCTGGCGGGTGCGCCTCGGCGCGAAGATCCACGGTGGGCGGCGTGCCATCCCGCTGGAACGCGTCGAAGGTCCCGCGCGGGCGAGCCCTGTCTGCCCCCATTTCGGTCACTGCGGCGGCTGCGGCCTCCAGCATCTCCCGGAGGAGAGCTATCGCCGTTTCGAGCTCGAGCGGATCCGCGAACCGCTCGCCCGCCGCGGCCTCGATCCGATCCGCACGGATCCCCCGAGCACGAGCCCGCTGCATTCCCGCCGCCGTCTGCGGCTCGCCTGGCAGCGGCGGGGCAGAAGGTTGGCGCTGGGTTTTCGTGCCGCCCGCAGCCATGCGGTGGTGCCCGTTTCGGTCTGCCCCATCGCCCGTCCCGAGCTGGTCGCCCTGCTGGCACCGCTGCAGGAATTGCTGGCCCGGCTCGAAGCCGCGGGAACGCGCGGCGAACTGCTGCTCACTTCCCTGGATGCGGGGATCGACTTGCTGCTGGACTGGCGGGAGATGCCCGATCTTCCCGCGCGGGAAGGGCTCGCGGCCTTCGCCGAGGCCCGGGATCTCGCCCGTCTGTCGCTGCGCCCGGCCGGGAGCGGCGGCCCGGAGCCGCTGGTGGTGCGCCGTCGGCCCGTGCTGCGCTACGGCCCGTTCGGCATTCCCTTTCCGCCGGGGGCCTTTCTCCAGGCGACCGCCGAGGGGGAAGCGGCGCTGCGGGCTTTCGTCGCCGATGCCACCTCGCCGGGAATGCGGGTGGCCGACCTCTATGCCGGGCTCGGTGCCCTGTCGCTGCCGCTGGCCGAACGATTGTCGCGGCTCGCCCTGTTCGAGGCCTCGGAGCCGGCGGTGGCCGCGGTATCCGCGGCCCTTCGCAGCCGCCCCGGCAGTGCGGTGGCCATCGAGCGCCGGGATCTGGCGAAGCGGCCGCTGACCGTGGAGGAACTCGCCGGTTTCGATCTCGTCATTCTCGATCCGCCGCGCGCGGGCGCCCGGGCGCAGGCCGAGATGCTCGCCACGGCGCCGCTCGCCCGGCTCGTCTACATTTCCTGCAATCCGGCGAGCTTCGCGCGTGATGCCGCCATTCTGGCGGCCGGCGGCTGGCACCTCGCCCGCCTGTGTCCGGTCGACCAGTTCCTGTTCGCCGCGGATGTCGAGATCGGCGCGCTGTTCCTGCGCGACGGCGGCGATCGGACTTGATCTCCCGTCGGGGCGTCGCTAGATACCGCCCGAGGCCGTCTTCGCGGCCGGTTTCTTTTATGCCGCGCCCCCATCGTCTAGCGGTTAGGACGCAGCCCTCTCAAGGCTGAAACACGGGTTCGAGTCCCGTTGGGGGCGCCAGATCCGAACGCTTTCGCCCGCTAGGCCCGCAGTCGCCGGTTCTCCGGATCCCAGACCGGATCGGCGAGGATCTTCGCATCCCGCATCCGCCCCAGGATCTCCACCGAAAGCCCGTTTCCCGGCGCCGCCACGGCCGGCTCGACATAGGCGAAGGCCAGCGACTTGCCGGTGACATGGCCGAACCCGCCCGAGGTGGTGACGCCGACGATCCGTTCGCCGGCGAAAACCGGCTCGTCGCCCAACACCTCGGCGTCCCCCGGGGCGATCTCCAGATGGACGAGGCGGATCCGCGGCCCCGCTTCGCGCGCCCGGATGCTCGCCTCGCGGCCGAGGAACTCGCCCTTCTCCAGCGCCAGAAACCGCTCCATCGCGGCCTCGATCATGTCGACTTCGTGGGTGAGCTCGCTGCCGAAGCCGCGATAGGCCTTCTCCATCCTGAGACTGTTCACGGCATAGGCGCCGAAATCGCGGATGCCGTGGTCGCTGCCCGCTTCCATCAACGCGTCGTAGAGCTCCTCGAGCCGCTCCATCGAGCAATGCAGCTCCCAGCCCAGTTCGCCCAGATAGTTGACGCGAAGGGCGGCGAGCGGGATGCCGGCCAGAACGATCTCCCTGCCGGTCAGCCAGGGGAAACGGTCGCTGGCGAGGGAGGTATCGGTCAGCGGCTGCAGCAGCTCGCGGGCCTTGGGCCCGGCCACCACCAGGAGCCCCAGCGCCTCGGTGCGATTGGCGATCTCCACATGTTCCCCGGCCCGCCTCGATGAGCGCAGATGATCGAGATCGCGCAGCTCGGCACCGGCCGCGGAGCAGAGATAGAAGCGATCGGCGGCGAGGCGGGTGATCGTGACCTCGCCCAGGATACGCCCGTTTTCGTTGAGGAAATGGGCGAGCACGATGCCGCCCTCCCGCTTCGGCAGCCGGTTGGCCACCAGCCGGTCGAGGAAGGGGGCGGCATCGGAACCGCTGACCTCGAAC
>JALSRW010000082.1 GCA_026984595.1 Alphaproteobacteria bacterium | reverse complement strand
CTGGAACGGGCCGCCGCCCTGCTGTCGGAGCGCATCACCGATGCCGAACGGGCGCAGGCCTGGCTGAAGGAACTGGCCCGGAGCACCGGCCGCCGGGGCCGCGAGCTCTACCGGCCGCTGCGCCTGGCCCTGACCGGGCAGGAACATGGACCCGAGCTCAAACATCTGCTACCGCTGATCGGCGCCCCTCGCGCCCGCGCCCGGCTCCTCGGCCGCCGCGCCTGAAGCCCTCCAGATCGCTGTTTCCGGGTCGAATCGTGCCGAGATTGCAGCTCTACAACACGCTCTCGCGTCGCAAGGAACCGTTCGCCCCGCTCGAGGACGGCCATGTCCGCATGTATGTGTGCGGGCCCACCGTCTATCAGCGTATCCATATCGGCAACGCCCGGCCGCTCGTCGTCTTCGATGTGCTGTACCGGCTGCTGTGCCGGCTCTTTCCGCGGGTCACCTATGTCCGCAACATCACCGATGTCGACGACAAGATCATCAACCAGGCGCGCGCGAACGGCGAGCCCATCGAGGCCCTGACCGCGCGCACCATCGCCGCCTTCCACGAAGATGTCCGGGCGCTGCTCTGCCTGCCGCCGACCCACGAGCCGCGCGCCACCCGGCATATCGCCGAGATGATCCGGCTGATCGAGCGGCTCGTCGAGCGCGGTTGCGCCTATGCCGCCGACGGTCACGTGCTGTTCCACGTGCCCTCCATGCCGGGGTACGGAAAGCTGTCGGGGCGACCGCGCGAGGATCAGATCGCCGGCGCCCGGGTCGAGGTCGCACCCTACAAGCGCGATCCCGCCGATTTCGTGCTGTGGAAACCTTCGGGCGCCGACGAGCCGGGCTGGGACAGCCCCTGGGGGCGCGGGCGGCCGGGCTGGCACATCGAATGTTCGGCGATGGCCGAGCATTATCTCGGGGTGCCGTTCGACATCCATGGCGGCGGCCTCGATCTGGTGTTCCCCCACCACGAGAACGAGATCGCCCAGACCTGCTGTGCCCACGGCCTCGGGACCATGGCCCGCTTCTGGGTCCACAACGGCTTCGTCACCATGGCCGAGGAGAAGATGTCGAAATCCCTCGGCAACATCCTGACGGTGGCCGAGGCGCTGGATCTCGCCCCCGGCGAGGCGCTGCGCTTCTGGATCCTGACCGCCCATTACCGGGCGCCGCTGGACTTCACCGAAGACGCGCTGCGCCGTGCCAAACGGGTGCTCGACCGCTTCTATCTGGCGCTGGAGAAGGTGCCGGATACCGACGAGGGCGAAGCCGAGCCGGGGTTCCTCGAGGCCCTGGCCGATGATCTCAACACGCCGCGGGCACTGGCCGTGCTGCACGATCTGCTGGGGCGGCTCAATCGCGCCGGGGACGATGCGGAGCGGCGCCGCATCGCCGGACGGATGCGCGCTTCGGCGGCGCTTTTGGGCCTCCTCGGACAGGATCCCGCCGCCTGGCTGCGGGGTGGCGGGGGCGGTCTCGACGAGGCGCGTATCGAGGAACTGCTCGCAGCCCGGTCGGCGGCCCGCAAGGCCCGCGATTTCGCCACCGCCGACCGCATCCGCGAGGAACTTGCAGAAGCCGGCATCGTGATCGAGGATACGCCGCAGGGTACCATCTGGCGAAGAGCATGAGCGGCGAGCGGATCTATCTCTACGACACCACCCTGCGCGACGGCGCCCAGACCCAGGGAGTGAGCTTCAGTGCCGAGGACAAGCGGCGCATCGCCCGCGATCTCGATCGGCTGGGGATCGATTATGTGGAGGGCGGCTGGCCGGGTGCCAATCCCACCGATGACGCCTTCTTCCGGGATCCGCCGCCTCTCGAGCATGCCCGTCTCTGTGCCTTCGGCATGACCCGCCGGAGCGGCCGCAGTGCCGCCAACGACCCGGGGCTGGTCACCATTCTCGCCAGCGGCGTCGAGGTCGTGACTCTGGTGGGCAAGAGCTCGGCCCGGCAGGCGGAAGGTGCACTCGGGGTCGACCGCGACGAGAATCTGCGGATGATCGCCGACAGCCTCGCCGAAGCCCGCCGCCGGGTGCCGGAGGTGATGTTCGATGCCGAGCATTTCTTCGACGGCTTCAAGGAGGATCCGGACTATGCGCTGGCCTGTCTGGCCGCCGCCTTCGAGGCCGGTGCCCGCTGGCTGGTGCTGTGCGACACAAATGGCGGCACCCTGCCGCACGAGGTCGAGCGCATCGTCGCCATCGTCGCCGACCGGTTCCCGCCCGAGCGGCTGGGCATCCACACCCACAACGATACCGAGAATGCGGTGGCCAACACCCTGGCGGCGGTACGTGCCGGCTGCCGCCAGGTCCAGGGAACCCTGAACGGTCTGGGGGAGCGCTGCGGCAACGCCAATCTCGTGAGCCTGATCCCCACCCTGGTGCTGAAGATGGGCTACGAGACCGGGGTCTCGCCCGAGGCGCTGGCCCGGCTGACCCAGATCTCCCGCACCTTCGACGAGCAGCTCAACCGCGTTCCCGACCGCCACGCCCCCTATGTCGGGGCCAGCGCCTTCGCCCACAAGGGCGGGCTGCACGCCGCCGCGGTGTTGCGTGATCCCTCCTTCTACGAGCACATCGATCCGGCCCTGGTCGGCAATTCCCGCGACATCCTGGTGTCGGATCAGGCAGGCCGCTCCAACCTCGTGCGCCGCTTCGAGGAAATGGGGCTGGAGATCGCCATCCCCCCGGCGCAGGTGAAGGAGCTGCTGGCGACCATCAAGGAGCGCGAGGCGCGCGGCTATTCCTACGACGGGGCATCGGCCAGCTTCGAGCTCCTGGTGCGGCGGGTGCTCGGCCAGATTCCCGACTATTTCGATCTCCTGAGCTTCCGGGTGATCGACGAGCGCCGCTTCAACGCCCGCGGCGAGCTGATCACCATCTCCGAGGCGACCATCAAGCTCGAGGTGGGCCGCCAGCGCTTCTACACGGTGGCCGACGGCAACGGTCCGGTGAACGCCCTCGACCATGCGCTGCGCGAGGCGTTGAGCCCCACATATCCCGGTCTCGAGCACATGCAGCTCGTCGACTACAAGGTGCGCATCCTGACCCCGGAGGCGGGCACCGCGGCGGTCACCCGGGTGATGATCGAAAGCGCCGACGATCAGGGGCGCGTGTGGCAGACGATGGGCGTCTCCGGCAACATCATCGACGCCTCCTACAACGCCCTGCACGATGCCATCACCTACAAGCTGTTCGTCGACGGGGCGTCCGCGCCGAATTCATGAAACTCACCGGCAAGGCGGCTCGGGCGGCCGGCGGTGCCGGGGACGGCCCGGCGATCATCCTCTTCGGCCCCCAGCTCGGCGAGAATGTGGGGCAGGTGGCCCGCGCCATGCTCAATTTCGGGCTCGGCGATCTGCGTCTGGTACGGCCCCGTTTCGGCTGGCCCAATGCCAAGGCGGTGGCGGCCGCGGCCGGCGCCCATCGGGTGCTCAACGAGATGCGCATCTGCGAGGGGCTCGAGGAGGCCGCCCGAGATCTGCATCATCTGTTCGCCACCACCGCACGGGCGCGCGAGCTGGAAAAGCCGGTGATGACCGCGGAAGCGGCGGCCGCCTTGGCCCGTCGTCTGCACGGCGAGGGCAGGCGGGTGGGCGTTCTGTTCGGCCCGGAACGGAGCGGCCTGTCCAACGCCGAGCTGGCGCTGGCCGATGCCATCGTCTCGATCCCCCTCAATCCCGACTTCTCCTCCCTCAACCTGGCCCAGGCGGTGCTGCTCTGTGCCTACGAGTGGTTCAAAACGGCCGACCACACCCCGCCCGTCCGGGGCGAGACGGCGGCCGGACCCCCGGCGACCAAGGCCGAGCTCGCCGCGTTTCTCGATTTCCTGGTGGCCGAGCTCGACCGGACCGGCTTTTTCCGCAGCCCCACCCGCCGCCGGAGCCTGATCCAGACGATCCGGGTGATGTTCGAGCGCCGCCGCCCGACCCGGCCCGAGCTCAACCTTCTCTACGGCATCGTCAAGCAGCTCGCGGGGCATGGCGGCGGTGACCGCAGCCTTTGACATTCGAGGGCAGTGGAGTATAAGCGCGCGCAGCGCCAACGCGGCCGGGATCCCGGCCGCATCCGTCATGACGTCCGATTCCTCGAGGAGCAATGACCAAACGTATCCAGGCAAAGACCAAGATTTGCCGCCGCCTCGGCGTCAATCTCTGGGGGCGCCCCAAGAGCCCGCTCGCACGCCGCGACTATGCCCCGGGCGAGCACGGCCAGAAGCGGCGCAAGCTCTCCGATTATGCCCAGCAGCTCGCGGCCAAGCAGAAGCTGAAGCATTACTACGCCAACATGACCGAGCGGCAGTTCCGCCGGATGTACCAGATGGCTTCGAGCCGTCGCGGTGACACCGCCGAGAACCTGATCGGTCTCCTGGAGCGGCGGCTCGATGCGGTGGTCTATCGCATCAACTTCGCGCCCACCATGTTCGCCGCCCGGCAGCTCGTCAATCACGGCCATGTCATGGTCAACGGCCGGCGCGTCAACATCCCCAGCTACCGTCTGCGCGAGGGCGACGTCATCGAGATCCGCGAGAAGTCGAAGAACCATCCGATGGTGCTGGAAAGTGTGCAGCGGCCGGAGCGCGAGGTT
>JALSRW010000081.1 GCA_026984595.1 Alphaproteobacteria bacterium | reverse complement strand
TGTACTGATGTTCTTCGTCTGCACGGCGGAGGGGGATTGCCGGCGGGTCGAGATGGCCAGCTTCGAGACCTACGAGCGCTGCATCGCGGCGAGCGAGGAAAAGCGCGTGTTCCGCCTCCCCTGGAACTATGTGACCCTGCTCGAAGCCTATCGTCTCGATCACCCGCACAGCGAGGTGCGGGGGCAGGGATGCGTGCGGCTGCGGATCGCCGAATGCCATCCGGCCGAGCTCGACTGCCCCGGTCGCTGAAGCCCGTCTTCAATAGAGCCGGCGGCGGAACATGGCGGCGGCGGCGGTCAGGGTCACCGTGGCGATGATCGCCATCGGCCAGATCTGGTCGAGAAGCAGAGAAAACGGCGTGTCCCGGAGAAAGACACTGCGCACGATCACCAGGAAATAGCGGAAGGGATTGGCCAGGGTGATCGTCTGGATGGCCTCGGGCATGTTCATGATCGGGGTCGCGAAACCCGACAGGATGACCGCCGGCACGACGAACAGGAAGGCGCCGAGGATGGCCTGCTGCTGCGTGCGGGAGAGGGCGGAGACCATGAGGCCGACGCCGCTGATGGCGAGGATGAAGACGAGCAGGCCGAAGTACAGGATGGCGAGGTTCCCGCGGAGCGGGATTCCGAACCAGAACACGGCGACGGTGACGATCAGGGTTCCTTCGGCGAGGCCGATCAGCAGTGCCGGCAGGGCCTTGCCGACGAGAATCTCGAGAGGTCGGAAGGGGGTCACCAGAAGCTGCTCGAACGTGCCGAGCTCGCGTTCGCGGGCCACCGACAGTGCCGTTACCACCAGTACCACGACCATGCTCAGCAGCCCGGTGAGGCCGGGAACGATGAACCAGCGGCTCTCGAGGTTGGGGTTGAACCAGGAGCGGATCTCGAGGCGCGCCGCCGGTCCCGGAAGGCCGGCTCGACGCTGCAGATCCAGGTTGAAGGCATCGACGATTTCCTGGGCGTAGGCGAGGATGCCCAGCGAGGTATTGGACTGGCGACCGTCCAGGATGAGCTGAATGGGGGCCGGCCTGCCGGCGCGCAGCGCCTCCTCGAAATCGGGCTGGATGCGCAGCACCAGCGCCACCTCGCGACGGTCGATGGCGCGGCGCAGCGCCTCCTCGCCGGCAAGGGGGACGAGCGGGGCGAAGGTGGGCGAGCCCGCGAACAGGGAAACCACGGCCCGGGAACTCGGACTGTCATCCGCATCCATCACGCCGGTTCGGACGTTGCGGATGTCGAAGGTCGCCGCGTAGCCGAACACGAGGAGCTGCGCGAGCGGCGGTCCGATCAGCACCGCCCGCGAGCGGGGATCCTTCCACAGCACGAGCAGTTCCTTGCGCAACAGTGCGAGAATGCGCCGCCACATGATGCTTCCCTACTCCAAGGATTTGTGTGTCCGGCGCCGGGCGATCGCGAGGAAGACGGCGGCGATCAGCACGAGTGCGGCGCCGTCGCGTGCGAACACCTCCCAGACATCGCCGACGAGGAACATGGTCTGCAGCGAGGAGACGAAGTAGCGGGCCGGAATGATGTGGGTGAGAAGCTGAATGGCCCAGGGCATGCTGCGAATGTCGAAAATGAAGCCCGAAAGAATGAAGGCGGGGAGAAAGGCGGTGATGATGGCCACCTGGCCGGCGACGAACTGGCTGCGGGCGAGCGCCGAGACGGCGAGACCATAGGCCAGGGCGGCGACCATGTAGATGCCGGACAGCAGAAGGAGCGCCGCGAGGGAGCCGCGGAAGGGGACGCCGAACAGGAACACCGCCATCGCCGTGGCCACCGCCATGCCCCCCATGCCCAGGAGAAAGTAGGGCACGAGCTTGCCGATCATGATCTCCCGGATCCGAACCGGCGTGGCGAACAACGCCTCCATGGTGCCCCGTTCCCATTCCCTGGCGACCACCAGCGAGGTGAGCATGGCGCCGATCAGGGTCATGATGATGGCGATCAGCCCCGGGATCAGGAAATGGCGACTGTTCACCTCGGCATTGAACCACATGCGATGTTCGATCACGAGGCCGGGCGGTGGCGGCGAGCCCCGGTCCCGCCCCGCGAGCCAGCGGGCGAACGTGCCCCGCACGTAGCCCTGAACGATACGGGCGGTGTTGGCATCGACCCCGTCCACCACGAGCTGGACGACGGCGTCACCGCTGTCGAGGCGTTGGGCGAAATCGTCCCTGAGAGAGACGATGCCCTGGACCTCGCGGCGGTCGAGCAGTTCCCGGGCGGTCGCGATGTCGGCGGCGAACTCGACCCGGAAGTAGGGCGACCCCCGGAAGGTCTCGGCGAGGGAATCGGCCGGTTGAGAGGAAATCGGTTTGACGAAGGCGATGCGGACCTCCCTCGGATCGAGGGAAACACCGTAGCCGAACAGGAACAGCAGGATCACCGGCAGCACGAAGGCGATGGCGATGCTGCTCGGATCGCGCAGGATCTCGAGCCATTCCTTGCGCAGCAGGCCGCGGATACGCCGGCGAGCGGAACCCGAAGGGCGGGGCGGCGTCATGCCGCCTGCTTCCGCCGTTCCTCGAGGAGGGCGACGAAGGCATCCTCGAGATTGGCTACTCCGGGCGCGTTGCGCCGCGCCGCTTCGATGATTCCGTCCGGCGTACCGACCCCGAGCAGCCGTCCGCGCTCGAGGATGGCGATCCGGTCGCAGTACTCGGCTTCGTCGAGAAAGTGGGTGGTCACCATCACCGTCACCCCGGCTTCGGCCAGGGCCACGATCCTCGCCCAGAAGGCCCGGCGCGCGAGAGGATCGACCCCGGAGGTGGGCTCGTCGAGAAACAGGATCTCGGGCTCGTTGAGAAGAGCACAGGCCATCGACAGACGCTGCTTGTAGCCCAGCGGCAGATCCCGGCTGCGTTGATCCAGCATCGCCTCGAGGCCGAACTCGGCGATGGTCGCCGCCAGCCGCCGGCGCCGGCGGGCACCCGTGAGCCCGTAGGCGTCGGCGGTGAACAGGAGGTTCTGCCGCGGTGTCAGATCCGCGTAGAGCGAGAACTTCTGCGCCATGTAGCCGATGTGGGCGCGTGCCGCCGGGGCGGCACGGAGCAGATCGTAACCGAGCACGCGGGCCTCGCCGGAGCTGGGCGGCAGCAGGCCGCAGAGCATCTTGAAGGTCGTGGACTTGCCGGCCCCGTTGGGGCCGAGAAGGCCGAAGATTTCGCCCCGGCGGACCTCGAAGCCGATCCCGTCCACCGCACGGAACTTGCCGAACACTCGCACGAGATCGCGGACGCGGATCACGACCTCTCGCATCTCCCGCCGCGGAGCCGGAGGATCGGCGGGAGGGCCGCCGGTCGCGGGCCTCCCGTCTTCGTTGCCCGTCGTCTGCTGCAGCAGGGCGACGACGGCATCCTCGAGCCTGGGTGCTACGGGCTCCATCCCGCGCACGCCCTCGATCCCGCGCACCTCCTCCGCCGCCTCCTTCTCCTTCACGACCAGCCGCAGCGCCCCGCCCACCGCCGTCACATCGAGGGTGTCGGGGCGGTCCCGCAGCAGCCGCATGAGCGGTCTCCGCGATCCCCGAGCCGTCCGCACCCGGAACACACGCCCCTCCAGACCGCGGGTGAGCTCGGCCGGCCGACCATCGGCGATCAGCCGGCCCTCCTGGAGAACCAGGACCCGCTCGCAGCGTTCCGCCTCGTCCAGATATGCCGTGCTCCAGAGAATGGTCGCACGGCCGCCGGCCAGATGCTGGACGAGCTGCCAGAGTTCGCGGCGGGAGAGAGGATCGACGCCGACGCTGGGTTCGTCTAGCAAGAGAAGTTCCGGTGTTTTGAGGAGGGCCGCGCCCATCGCCAGTTTCTGCCGCATGCCGCCCGAGAGGCGTCCGGCGAAGCGGTCGGTGAAGGGAGCGAGCTCGGTGGCCTGCAGAATCTCGCGCAGCCGCTCCCGCCGCAGCTCGCCTTCGAGGCCATGGAGATCGGCGTAGAGCTCGAGGTTCTCGCGCACGGAAAGATCATCGTAGAGGCCGAAGCGCTGCGGCATGTAGCCGACCCGGGCCTGGACGGCACGGGCGGCGTCGCGGGTGTCCAGGCCGAGCACCGTGACCCTGCCCTCCTCCGGAAGCAGCAGGCCCGCGAGCAGGCGCATCAGCGTGGTCTTGCCGGCACCATCGGGCCCCACCAGCCCGACGAAGCAGAGCGGTTCCAGTGTGAAGGAGAGCTCGGCGAGTGCCTCGATGACGCCGCGGTCGGCGCGGAACCGCTTGGTAACCCCTTCGAGGCGGACGGCCGCGGTCATCGTCCCGCCGTGCCGTCCCCGGTGGCGACCGCGCCGCTGTCGAGGTCGATCTCCACCGTCACCGGCATACCCTGCCGCAGACCGCGGTCGGGATTCTCGGCATAGACCCGGACCTGATAGACGAGGCTCGTGCGGAGCTCCTCGGTCTGGACGAATTTGGGGGTGAATTCGGCGATCGGGGAGATGTAGCCCACCCATGCCTCGTATCGGCCGCCCGAATCGGTGAGAATGCGCGCGCGCATTCCCTCCCGGATGCGGCCGAGAGCGGGTTCCGGCGCGTAGACGCGCGCCCAGACGGGATCGTCGACCGCGATCGCGTAGACCGGTGTGTAG
>JALSRW010000080.1 GCA_026984595.1 Alphaproteobacteria bacterium | reverse complement strand
TCAGGCGTTCGAGGGAGGCGCCGTCAGCATCTTGACCCGACGTGCCAGCCGGGAAATCTTGCGGGCGGCGGTGTTCATGTGCAGGACGCCCTTGCTGACGCCTTTGCGCAGCTCCGATTCCGCCTTGACGAAGGCGGCGCGGGCAGTTTCGGGATCGCCGGCGGCGATGGCCTCCTCGGCGCGCCGGACGAAGGTCCGGATGCGGGTCTTGCGACTACGGTTGCGCAGCGTCCGCTTGATCGTCTGGCGAACGCGCTTTTTGGCAGAGCGGCTGTGTGCCACGGATATCCTCTCGCTCCGTTGCAGGCGCGGACCTATAGCCCCGCGGGGTCGCGGCGTCAATCACGCCCGACGCGCGGGGTTCAGCGGTCCTTGAAACTCGGATTGCGCTTTTCGACGAATGCCACCATGCCCTCGCTGCGGTCCTCGGTGGCGAAGGTCGAATAGAACATTCTGCGCTCGAAGCGCAAGCCCTCGGCGAGGGTCGTCTCGAAGGCCCGGTTCACCGCTTCCTTGGCCATCTGCACCATCGGCTGGGACTTGGCGGCGATGGTTTCGGCGAGGGACATCGCCTGGTCGAGCAGTTCCGCCGCCGGTACCACCCGGCTCACCAGATTGGCGCGTTCCGCCTCCTCCGCGGACATCATGCGCCCGGTGAGGACCATCTCCATCGCCTTGGACTTGCCCACGGCGCGGGTCAGACGCTGGGTGCCGCCGGCGCCCGGGATGGTGCCCAGATTGATTTCGGGCTGGCCGAATTTGGCGTTGTCGGCGGCGATGACGATATCGCACATCATCGCCAGCTCGCAGCCGCCCCCCAGGGCATAGCCGGCGACGGCGGCGATGATCGGCTTCTTGCGTTCGGCCACCCGCTGCCAGGGCGCGATGAAATCGCTCTGGAAGGCGTTCATGAAGTCCTTTTCCATCATCTCCTTGATGTCGGCGCCGGCGGCGAAGGCCTTTTCCGAACCGGTGAGGACGATGACGGCGACCGTCGGGTCGGCATCGAAGGCGTCGAGGGCGGCGTTGAGCTCGGCGATCAGCTTGCTGTTGAGGGCGTTGAGGGCCTTGGGCCGGTTGAGCGTCACGAGGCCGACGCGGCCGCGCTGCTCGACCAGAATGGTTTCGTACGCCATGGCGTGTCCTCCTCGTGGCCCGCGGGCCGGATCGTGCCGGCACGGACCCGTTGTTCATGGCTTGCGGGTCTCGGCGGCCGCCGGGGCCGGCGGCCGAAAGGCGGCGCGTATTAACACCACGGCGCCGCCGCCCGTCCAGTCCCGAGCGAACTAGCGCTGGCAGCGACCACAGAAAAAGGTGGAGCGCCCGCCCTGGACAATGCGTCGCACCCCGTCGCCGCAGCCCGGACAGGCCTCCCCTTCCCTCCCGTAGACCCGGAAATCGCTCTGGAAATTGCCGATCCGCCCGTCGGCGCCGACATAGTCCCGGAGCGAGGAGCCGCCCGCGGCGATCGCCTCTTCCAGCACCTCGCGGATCGCCCGCGCCAGGCGTCGGCAGCGCCGCGTACCGAGATTGCCGGCCCGCCGCCGCGGCGAGATGCCCGCCCGGAACAGTGCCTCGCAGGCATAGATGTTGCCGATGCCGGCGACCAGCCGCTGATCGAGCAGGGCGGCCTTGATGCTGCAGGAACGGCCCCGCAGCAGCCTCTCCAGGACTTCCCCGTCGAACTCGGGCGACAACGGCTCGACCCCCAGCCCGGCCAGCCGGGGATGATTCGCCGGATCGCTGCCGGCGATCAAAAGCGCCATGCCGAAGCGGCGGGGATCGACGAATCGCAGCACGGTGCCGCCCTCGCAGTGGAAGGTCAGATGTTCGTGCCGGCCCTGCGGCGGACCGTCGAAGAGGAGGCGGCCGGACATCCCCAGATGCAGGAGCAGAATCTCCGGAACATCGAAATGGATCAGGATGTATTTCGCGCGACGCGAGAAATCGACCATGCGGCGGCCGTTCACCATCTGTTCCAGATCGACCGCCAAAGGCTCCCGCAGCCGCGCGGTCCGGCGCTCCAGTCGCAGCACCCGGCGCCCCCGTAGACGCGCCGCCAGGGCCCGCATGGTGGTCTCGACTTCCGGCAGTTCGGGCATTCCTGCTCGGTCTCCCAGTGGCCGCTTGCCGGCGTTCCGGGCCTCGCCTACAAGGCGTCACGGCGTTCCGCCTGCAGCACGGGTAATGGCATGGCCGAGCGATCCCCCACAAGCCGGCAGACGGCCGCCGTCTCCGCCGTCGAGGAGCTGGCGCATTCCTTCGGCGAGACGCCGGTGGAGCCGGCCGAGAAAGCTCGGCTGGTGCGCGAGGTCTTCGCCCGGGTGGCGCAGCGCTACGATCTGATGAACGATCTGATGAGCGCCGGTGTCCACCGGCTGTGGAAGGAAGCTCTCGTCGACTGGCTCTATCCGCGACCGGGGATGCACCTCCTGGACCTCGCGGGCGGCACCGGGGATGTCGCCTTCCGCCTGCTGGAACGGCTGGACGGCGCCGCCCGGGTGACCCTGTGCGACATCAACCCCGACATGCTGGGGGTGGGGCGCGACCGGGCGCTCGATGCCGGCTGGCTCGGCGAGATCGACTGGGTGGCCGGCGATGCCGAGGCCCTGCCCTTCCCCGACCGCCGCTTCGACGCGGTCACCATCGCCTTCGGCATCCGCAACGTCACGCGCATCGACCGGGCGCTCGCGGAGATGCGGCGTGTGCTGCGGCCCGGTGGCCGCATGTTGTGTCTGGAGTTCAGCCGGGTGGTGGTGCCGCTCCTGGACCGCCTCTACGATGCCTATTCCTTCACCATGGTGCCGCTGCTCGGGCGGATCGTCGCCGATGACGAAGACAGCTACCGGTATCTGGTGGAGAGCATCCGCCGCTTCCCCGACCAGCCGACCTTCGCCCGGCTGATCGCCGAGGCCGGCTTCGCCAACGTCTCCTGGCGCAATCTCTCCGCCGGCATCGCCGCCATCCATTCCGGCTGGCGGATCTGAGCGCCGTCGATGCTGCGTACCGCCCGCAATCTCTGGCGCGCCATCCGCATCGCCCGCACCCTGGCCCGCCACAACGCCCTGTTCCCGCTCGATCTGCTGCCCCAGACCCGGCCGCTTTTGCGCCTCGTGGACCGCTTCCAGAACAAGGCCGCCGCCGGCCGTCCCGGGCAGCGCCTAGCGGCGGCCCTGCAGGAACTGGGTCCCAGTTTCATCAAGTTCGGCCAGAGCCTGTCGACCCGCGCCGATCTGCTGGGCGAGCAGGTGGCGCGGGATCTTTCCACGCTCCAGGATCGGCTGCCGCCCTTTCCCGCCGCGATCGCCCGCCGCACCGTCGAGGAGCAGCTCGAACAGCCGATCTCGGTGCTGTTCCGGGAATTCGCCGACGAGCCGGTGGCCGCCGCCTCCATCGCCCAGGTCCATTTCGCGGTGACCACGGAAGGCGAGGAAGTCGCCGTCAAGGTGCTGCGACCGGGCATCGAACGGGCGATGGAGGAAGATCTCGATTTCTTCTTCTGGCTGGCGGAGACGGTGGAACGCCTGCATCCGCCGTTGCGTCGCTTCAAGCCGGTGGAGGCGGTCCGGATCTTCGCCGCCAGCACCCGGCGGGAGATGGATCTGCGGCTGGAGGCGGCGGCCGCCGCCGAGTTCGCCGAGAACAACGCCGACGAGGAACGCTTCTACGTGCCGCGGGTGGACTGGCAGCGCACCGCCCAGCGGGTGGTCACCTTCGAGCGGGTGAGCGGCCTGCCGATCGACGAGCGCGACCGGATCCTCGCCGCCGGTCTGGATCCCGCCGAGATCCTCGAGGTCGCCACCCGGGTGTTCTTCCATCAGGTGTTCCGGGACGGTTTCTTCCACGGCGACATGCATCCCGGCAACATGCTGATCGCTCCCGACGGGCGGATCATCGCCCTCGATTTCGGCATCATGGGCCGTCTCGAGCTGCACACGCGCCTGCATCTGGCACGCATGCTGATGGGCTTTCTGAAGGGCGATTATGCCACCGTCGTCGATGTGTTCTACGAGGCGGGCTTTCTCCGCAACCGCGAGGAGCGCGCCACCTTCACCCAGGCCTGCCGGGCCATCGGCGAACCGATCCGGGGGCAACCCCTGTCCCGGATCTCCTTCGCCCATCTGCTGGGGCAGGTGCTGTCGCTGGCCCAGCAGTTCGAGATGGAGACCCAGCCCGAGCTGCTGCTGCTGCAGAAGAGCATGGTGATGGCCGAAGGCGTCGGCCGGGTGCTCAATCCCGATGTCAACATGTGGACCCTGGCCCAGCCCCTGGTCGAGCAGTGGGTGCGGGAGAACATGGGCCCCGAGGCCGAGCTCCGGCGCGTGCTCGAGGAAGGAATCGATGCGCTCCGGCACCTGCCCGCCCTGATCCGCCGCGGTGAGCATCTGCTGGCCGCCATCCAGCCTGCGGGAGAGCCGCCGGCCCGGATGGTTTCGCCACCCGGATGGCTGTGGCTCGTGATCGGTCTGGCGCTGGGTCTTGCGCTCGGCTGATCGAACTCCATCTAATGGACGTGATTTCAAGCATTCCGTGAACGGAACACGTGGAACGCCCGGGAGTCGCGCGGCCAATGGGCAGACGCGTTCTCTTGATCGTCAC
>JALSRW010000079.1 GCA_026984595.1 Alphaproteobacteria bacterium | reverse complement strand
CCGCGGGCTTCGAGAGCCTGCTGGCGGCCATGGACCGCGTCCGCGAGGTGCGACGCACCGGCGAGGTCGACGGCGTCGTCGAGTTCCTGGTGGCGCCCGCCAACGGCACGGACATCGCTCCGGAGATCCTGGCCCTGGCCCGCGAACGGGGCCTCCCGATCCACGGGGCGACGGTCGAACGCGGCCGCCTCGAGGAGGTATTCCGCCAGCTCACCACCCTCTCCTGAAGAGCGGAAGAAACCATGCGCGCGATCATCACCATCATGAAACGCGAGCTCGCCGCCTATTTCGCCACCCCGCTCGCCTATCTCTTCATTCTCCTCTTCCTCGCCCTGGCCGGCGGGTTCACCTTCTACATCGGCGGTTTCTTCGAACGTGGTCAGGCCGATCTCGAATCCTTCTTCCTTTTCCACCCCTGGCTCTACCTGTTCCTGATGCCGGCGCTGGCGATGCGCCTGTGGGCCGAGGAACGCCGCAGCGGCACCATCGAGTTGCTGATGACCCTGCCGGTGACCATGAGCCAGGCGGTACTGGCCAAGTTCCTCGCCGCCTGGCTGTTCGCCGGCATCGCCCTCGCCCTCACCTTCCCGGTCTGGATCACCGTCAACTATCTGGGACAGCCGGACAATGGCGTCATTCTCGCGGGCTATCTCGGAAGCTGGGTGATGGCCGGAGCCTTCCTGGCGATCGGCGCGGCGATGTCGGCACTCAGCAAGAACCAGGTGATCGCCTTCGTGCTGGCGGCCGCCGCCTGCTTCTTCTTCCTCATGACCGGGGTCGATCTGGTGGTCTCCCCGCTGCGCAGCATCGCTCCGCCCTATCTGGTGGAGATCATCGCCTCCTTCAGCTTCATCAGCCATTTCACGCAGCTCACCAAGGGTGTGGTCAGCCTGTCGACGGTCCTCTTCTTCGGCTCGGTGATCATCGTCTCGCTGATCGTCAACGCCCTTCTGGCCGAGCTCAAGAAAGCCTCGTGAGGGGATGGCGCCCATGTCCAGGAAAAGCTTCGACCGACGCGGCCTCGCCATCGGCGGCGTGGTGCTGGCGCTGGTACTGCTGTTTTCGCTCAACACCTTCGGCGCGCTGGTGCTGCGACCGCTGCGACTCGATCTCACCGCCGACAAGCAGTTCACCCTGTCGGAAGGAACCCTGAAGCTGCTCGGCAGCCTCGAGGAGCCGGTCGAGCTGCGCCTCTACGTCTCGGGAGGGATCCGCGAGGCCAATCCCTTCCTCGCCTCCTATGCCGACCGCGTGCACGATTTCCTCAATGCCTATGCGGAGGCCGCGGGCGGCAAGATCACGGTCCGCTACATCGATCCCGAGCCCTATTCCGAGGAGGAGGACCGGGCGGTCGGCTTCGGCCTCCAGGCGATCAGTCTGGGCAACGGCACCACCGGCTATTTCGGCATCGCCGGCACCAACAGCACCGACGACAGCGACGTCATCGCCGTGCTCTCGCCGGAGCGCGAGCGCTTTCTCGAATTCGACCTGACCCGGCTCGTCTACAATCTGGCCTATCCCGACAAGACCGTGGTGGGGCTGATCACCGGCCTGCCGATGAACGGCGATCCGGCGATGCAGTACAAGCCCTGGCAGATCTACACCCAGCTCGGCCAGCAGTTCGAGCTGCGCTATCTGGGTGGCGACATCGGCAGCTTCGACAAGGATATCGACCTGCTGCTGATCGCGCATCCCAAGCAGCTTTCGGATCGCACGCTCTATGCCATCGACCAGTTCGTCCTCGGCGGCGGCAAGGCGCTCATCTTCGTCGATCCGCATTCCGAGGCGGCGGCGATGCGGCAGCGCCAGCCGGGCATGGAGCCCACCTCCTCCAGCCTCGACAAGCTGTTCGACGCCTGGGGCATCGCCTTCGACAAGAACAAGGTGGTGGCCGATCCGAGTGCGGCGCGACAGGTCCAGTTCCCGAGCGGCCAGCGCCAGCAGATCGTCGACTATCTGGCCTGGCTGTCCCTCGATCCCTCCCATCTCAATCCGGACCAGCCGATCACCGCCGAGCTGCAGCGTGTCAATCTGGCCTCGGCCGGCTACATCGAGAAGAAGGAAGGTGCGGATGTCGAACTGGAGCCGCTGCTGATCTCCTCGCCCCAGGCGCAGGCCATCGACGCCGAAGAGGTGCGGCTGTTCCCCGATCCGCTCAAGCTGCTGCGCGACTACCAGCCGGGCAACAAGGCCCTCTACATGGCGGCGGTGGTCCGCGGCAAGTTCCAGTCGGCCTATCCCGACGGCCCGCCCGAAGGCGCCGAGAAGCGTGGCGAGCATCGCAAGGCGGCGGCCGAGCAGGCCAGCGTGATCATCGTCGCCGATACCGATCTCCTCGACGATCGGAGCTGGCTCGCGCGCCAGAGCGTGCTCGGCCAGGAGGTGATGCTGCCGCTCGCCAGCAATGCCGATTTCGTGGCCAATGCGCTGGACTATCTGGCCGGCAGCGAAGTGCTGATGGCGCTGCGGGGGCGCGATGTGGCGCTGCGGCCCTTCACCCGCATCATCGCCATCCGCCGCGAGGCCGAACGACGGTACCGGGCCAAGGAGCAGGAGCTTCTGGATCGTCTCGGCGAACTCGAGGACAAGATCCGGAAACTCCAGGTCTCCGAGGAAGCCGGGGGTCCCGTACTGAGCGAAGCCCAGCAACAGGAAATCGAAACCTTCCGCAGCCAGATCCTGGAGACCCGGGCCGAGCTGCGCGAGGTGCAGCGGGCTCTGCGCAGCGACATCGAGACCCTGAAGGCGCGTCTCCGTTTCGCTAACATCGGTGCGGTGCCGCTCGCCGTGGGGCTGGTGGCGATCGGCCTCGCGCTGGTGCGGCGGGTCCGCTACCGTCGCAAGGTGACGACCACGGGCGCCTAGAGAAGGCGGACAGGAAAGGAGGAGGTTGCGGCCATGTCACCCAAGGGCTTCCTGGCCCTCGCTCTGGCCACCATCGTCAGTGTCGGACTCGCCGCCTATGCCGTGGCCAACCGGGATGTGCCGGTGGCGCAGACCCGCCTCGATCGACCCTTCCTGCCGGAGCTCGCGGGACGGGTGGCGGATGTGGCGCGGATCACCGTGCGCACCGCGGCGGGCAGCATGACCGCGCGCCGCACCGAGGAGGGCTGGGTGCTCGAGGAGAAAGGCGACTATCCGGTCGACCTCGACAAAGTGCGGGCGCTGGTCCTGGGCCTCGCCCAGATGCGCCTGATCGAGGCCAAGACCCGTGATCCCGAGCGGCTGTCCCGGCTCGAGCTGGAGCCGGTCGATGCCGAAGACGCGAAGTCGCGCGAGGTCATCCTCGCCGCCACCGACGGCACGGTGCTGGCCGATGTGGTGATCGGCAAGCGCAAGTTCAGCCTCTACGGGCCCGGCAAGTCCGGCAGCTATGTGCGGCTCGCGGATGCCAACCAGGCCTGGCTGGCGGATCGGGCGCTCGACGTTCCCGAGGAAGCGCTCGACTGGTTCGATCGCACCATCCTGAGCCTGCCGCGCAAGGATGTGGCCGAGGTGATACTGCGGCCCGGGACACCCGAGGAGCTGCGTATCGAGCGTACCGGTGCCGACAACGACGCCTTCGCGCTGGCTGAGGTGCCGGAAGGGCGGAAGGTCGAGGAATCGAAACCGCCGATGCTGGCCGGCACCCTCGGCAACATCACCATGCTGGATGTGGTCACCGCCGCGGAAAAACCGCTGCCGGAAGATGCCGCGATCGCCCGCTTCATCGCCTTCGACGGTCTCGAGATCGAGACCCGGGTGGCGGTCTTCGGCGAAGGCGAGGATGCCGAATACTGGGTCGCCTTCACCGCCCGTGAGGGTCGGCCGCGCGAACGGCCGGCCGCCGACAATGGCGACGCGCCGGCCGGAGAGACTGAGAAAGCGGCGGAACAGCCGGAAACGCCGTTGGCGGAACGGGTCGCCGCCCTGCAGAAGCGGCTCGAAAACCGCGTCTTCAAGGTCTCGCCCTATCTCGCCAAGCGGCTCATGTGGAAGCTCGAGGATCTGCTCCAGAAGCCACCTTCGGCCTCCTAGCGCCTCGTTACGTCCCGGCTCAGCCGCTGCGCGGCTGGCGTCCCTCCACCGGATAGGCCGGATCGTTGTAGCCATGGGTGGAGGGATGCCCCTCGGGCACCAGGCCGTTGACGAACGCCTCGTCCTCGGCGGTGAAGCGGTAATCGACGGCCCCCAGATATTCCCGCATCTGTTCCTCGGTGCGCGGTCCGATCACCGGCGCGGTGACGATCCGGTTGTTGCGCAGCCAGGCCACCGCGAACTGGCTCGGGGTGATGCCACGGGCAGCGGCATGTTCCTTGATCTTCTGGGCGATCACCAGGCTTTCGCGGCGCCACTCCGTTTCCAGCATGCGCTTGTCGCCGCGCGCCGCCCGGCTGTCCGGCGGCGGCGGGGCTTCGGGGCTGTACTTGCCGCTCAGTACACCGCGGGCGATGGGGCTGTAGGGCACCACCCCGAGCCCGTAGAAGGCGCAGCAGGGCAGGAGTTCGAGCTCGGGCTGGCGGTTGAGGAGATTGTAGTAGGGCTGCAGCACCACGGGCCGCGGCATGCCGATCCGGTCACACAGCCGGATGATCTCGGCGATCCGCCAGCTTCGGAAATTGGACAGG
>JALSRW010000078.1 GCA_026984595.1 Alphaproteobacteria bacterium | reverse complement strand
CCGAGATCGATGCGCTCCGCGACCGCCTCGCCCGGCAGCAGCTCCTCGCCCAGAACCTTCCCGACTGACCCCGGGACGAGCTCCTCCCGCCTGCTCCCGGCCGCGGGCTCGCAACTGCGGCGGAACATCGCATTTGTCTTTTATCAGTTACCCCTAACATAAAGAGAAATCCTCGTTCATCCGCACCGGCGGACGCCGCCCGAAAGCGCGCGTCCGTGCCGACCGGCGCAACGCGGGAGGTCCGAGATGCAGGCGGCACCACGACCATTCTGGCCCCCACTGGCCGCGGGCACGGCCCTCGGCCTGGTATTGCTTTTCACCTTTCTGATCAGCGGCCACGGCCTCGGTGCGAGCGGCTTCTTCGCCCGCTTCGCCGCCTGGCTGTCCGCCCTGCTGGCGCCGGACTGGGCCGCCGGCAACAGCTATTTCGGGCCGTTCCTGCGGAGCAATCCGCTCGATTCCTGGATCGGCTGGGAGATCGTCGGGGTGATCGTCGGCGGGCTGGTCGGAGCCCTCTCCAGCGGCCGTTTCAAGGCCGGCATCGAACATGGGCCGCGGATCGGCAGCGGCTCGCGGCTGCTGTGGGCACTGCTGGGCGGTGTACTGGTCGGGTTCGGCGCCCGCCTCGCCCAGGGCTGCACCAGCGGCATCGGCCTGTCCGGAAGCGCCACCCTGGCGGCGGCCGGCTTCGTCTTCCTCGCCGGCTTCTTCGGCGCCGGCTTTCTCGGCAGCATCTTCGCGCGGAGGCTCTGGCAATGAACCTGCCGATGTACGACAACGGGCTGTTGTCCGGCCTTCTCGCCGGTTTCCTGTTCGGCTACGTGCTCGAAGGGGCCGGCTTCGGCAGCCCCCGCAAGCTGACCGGGCAGTTCTTCCTCAAGGACTGGTCGGTGTTCAAGATCATGTTCACGGCGGTGATCGTCGCCGCCTTCGGCCTCTGGCTGTTCGAGACCCTGGGCTGGATGCGCCCGCACGCCGCGTTCGTGCCGACCCTCCTGATCTACGGCACGGTACTCGGCGGCGCGCTCATCGGCCTCGGGTTCGTGCTGGGCGGGTACTGCCCGGGAACCTCGGCGGTGGGTTTCGCCTCGGGCCGGCTGGACGCCTTCGTCTTCATGCTCGGCATGGTCGCCGGCTCCAGCCTGTTCGCCGGCGTCTTCGACGACATCCGCGGGCTGGCCCTGGCCGCGGTCGAGCCGCGTGGCCTCACGCTGCCGCAGCTCTTCGGCGTGCCGGCCATCCTGGTGATCGCCGGGCTGGCGGTGATCGCCTTCCTCGGCTGGAAGGTCGGCTCGATGGTGGAGAAGAAGTTCGGCGGTCCCTACGGGGTCGAGGAGGTCCTGGATTCGGTCGATACCGGCGGCGGCACCCGCCATGCCGGAGGGATCCGGATCCAGCCGGCCGAGTAGCAGCGGGAGGGCGGGCGGTTGCCGGCGAACGCACCCGCCGCCTTCTCCCGCCGGGACGACGCCGCGACCTGCGGCTATCGCGGCGGGACCGACTCCCCTCCGAGAACGAAACGGTGAGCGGTCTCGTCGGCGGTCCTGATGTGCAGGGTTCCGGCGCCCTGGAGCCCCGCCAAGCATCCGGTACCACCACCCCCGCTCCTCCATGGGACGGAAATGCCGAACGGCGGCCACGCCGGGCCGCCCGCGTCGGTTCCCATAGCGCGAAGCCGGATCATGCGCGTTCCCTTGCCCGTGACGCCGTTGTGCTGGAGCGGGAAGCCGCGAGTTCGTCGAGCTCGCAGGTCCAGCGCCGCAGTTCCTCTTCTCGCTCCCTCGCCGCCTGGCGTTCGGCCAGGAGCTCGAAGCGCTTGATCTCGGCCATCCGTTCGCGCAGTTCCGCCAGCAGCCGCTGCATGGCCGCGGCGTGGGCTTCCGCCTCGCGACGGAACTTCCGGCGCTCCAGCCGGCTGGCTTCGGTGAAGGATGCGAGGACGCCGAAGGCGGGGGCCTCCTGCGGCGGCGTCCGCAGGGCCTCGCTCCAGACCGTGAACAGTTCCCGCTCCCTGGCCTCGGCGGCGCCATGATCGGCGGCCGCCCGGGCCAGTGCCAGACGTTGCTGGTCCAGAGCCTGCCGTTCGAGGCGGGCGAGCCGTTCGAATACCGACCTACGCATCGGCCGGTGACACTGTCGCCATTTCGACGCCCAGTGCGGCGGCCAGCACCGCGAACGGATCCTCGCTGCGGGTATCCTCGTCGATCTCCTGACGCAGCACCCTCTCGATCGCTTCCTGCCCGGCGATCGCCTCGTCGACCGCGGCATTGGATCCGGGCCGGTAGGCTCCGAGCTCGATCAGCTCGGCCATGTCGCTGTAGACGGCGAGCAGTCGCCGGGCACGACCGATGAGTGCCGCCTCTTGCGGCGCATAGCAGGCGGGCGCCGCCCGGGAAATGCTTTTCAGCACATCGACCGCCGGGAACCGCCCCCGCTCGGCGATCCTGCGGTCGAGCACGATATGCCCGTCGAGGACGCTGCGGACGGTGTCGGTCACCGGCTCGTTGAGATCGTCACCCTCGACCAGCACCGTGAACAGGCCGGTAATGGTTCCCCTTCCGGCGCCCGGCCCGGCACGTTCCAGAAGACGAGGCAATTCGGCGAAGACACTCGGCGGGTAGCCGCGGCTCGCCGGCAGTTCGCCGGCGGCCAGATAGATCTCGCGGAGGGCCATGGCGAAACGCGTCACGCTGTCCAGCAGACAGAGCACCTGCGCGCCCCGGTCGCGGAAATATTCGGCGATGGTCAGAGTGAGATAGGCCGCCCGCCGGCGCATCATCGGCGGCGCATCGGAGGTGGCGACCACCACCACGCTGCGGGCGCGCCCCTCCGGCCCCAGCGTGTGCTCGAGGAATTCGTTGAGCTCGCGCCCGCGTTCGCCGACCAGGCCGATCACCATGACATCGGCGTCGCTGTTGCGGGCGATCATCGACAGCAGGCTCGACTTGCCCACCCCGGAGCCGGCGAAGATCCCGAGCCGCTGCCCCCGGCAGCAGGGCACGAACAGATCGAGCGCCCTCGCGCCGAGATGCAGCCGCTCGCCCATCAGGCGGCGCGATTGGGCCGGGATCGGTCGCGCCCGCAGAGCGTAGGCGCGGGCGCCGCTGGCCAGCGGTCCGGCGCCGTCCACGGGCTCGCCCATCGCGTCCAGCACCCTCCCCCGCCAGCTCTCGTGCGGCCGCACGAGCTGATGGTTGCGCTCGTGGACGATGCGGTTGCCGGCGCTGAGGCCGATCGGGTCGTCGTACGCCAGAAGGCGCACTTCCCCTTCCTCGAACCCCACCACCTCGGCCAGGAGATCGCCGCTCGGCGAGCCCCCGGCACCGCGCGCGATATGGCAGACATCGCCCAGCCCCACGACCCCGCGCAGCCCGGCGGCGGTGACGAGCTGGCCGGTACAGCGACGCACCGTGCCCACCGCCCGGTACGGAAGGATCGGGGCGAGTCGCCCGGCGAGCAGCTCCGCCAGGGAGAAGGCCCCCGGCATATCCGGTAGCGACAGGGAGCACAACTCTCCCGAGTGTTTTATATCGCTTCTGCGCTTCATGCTTGCATACATGCTCAACCTGTGATTGCATCTCTCCCGTCATCACACCCGCGAGCGCTGTTCCACGGGACCATGAGCAGGAAAACACAACCGACATTAACATTCGATTAAGGAAGCACCTCTTAAGGTTACGGCGACAGCGCGAGGCCCAGGAGGTAGGACGCAGATGCGAGCTCTGGTAATCGAAGACGACCCGGTTTCGGCCAAGCTCATCGAGACCGCATTGCGCAGCGAACGGATCGTGTTCGAGACGACCGACTGCGGCGAGGACGGGATCGAGCTGGCCAAGCTCTACGATTTCGACATCATCGTGCTCGATCTGCGTCTGCCCGACATCGACGGCTACGAGGTGGTGCGCCGCCTGCGCGGGGCCCGCGTGCAGACACCCATCCTCATTCTTTCCGGACGCACCGATCCCACGGACAAGGTCCAGGGCCTGACCACCGGCGCCGACGACTATCTGACCAAGCCGTTCAACAAGGCCGAGCTGCTGGCCCGGATCCAGGCCATCGTGCGGCGTGCCAAGGGGCACTCGCAGTCGGTGATTCGTACCGGCAAGCTGGTGGTCAATCTCGACACCCGCGCGGTGGAGGTGGACGGCCAGCGCCTGCACGTGACCGGTAAGGAGTACGCCATCCTGGAGCTGCTTTCGCTGCGCAAGGGTACGACCCTGACCAAGGAGATGTTCCTCGACCATCTCTATGGGGGCATGGACGAGCCCGAGCTCAAGATCATCGACGTCTTCATCTGCAAGCTGCGCAAGAAGATCGCCGCGATGACCGGGGCCGAACACTATATCGAAACGGTATGGGGCCGCGGTTACGTGCTGAAGGAACCGGACAAGCAACCGGAGGCGGTACCGGCGGAGCAGGCGGCCTCCTCGGCGGCGATGGCGTGAGCGCCGGCACCGCCGTGCCATGCAGGCGAGGGCGACGACCGCTCCGCCGAAGCCGCAGCCGGTGCCCGGAACCGCTGCCGGCGGAGGTGGTCGGCCGTGCAGTGCACCTCGTAGCGCCGCCGGCGCTGCGTTGGCGGCGGGAGCCACCCGCCGGGATCGCACCTCCGGTCCCGG